>JAFMIX010000198.1 GCA_017853785.1 Verrucomicrobiales bacterium | reverse complement strand
GACCTGACCGCGCTGCATGCCGTGCTCCGGCGGCGGGCAAACTTGATTTCGTTTCACGGCCCGATGTTGAATGCCGATTTTGCGACGCACGGATTTCCAAAGTTCACCCGCGAAAGTTTTCTGCGCACGCTGACGCAACCCGCCGCGCCGGGCGGCATCTGCGCCGGTTACAAAGGCAAAACCGTCTCCGTCCTGCGCGGCGGCAAGGCTGCCGGTGAACTCATGGGCGGCAATCTGACCATGCTCTGCGCCTTGCTCGGCACGCCGTGGCAGCCGTCGTTCCGCCGCAAGATTCTCTGCCTCGAAGAGGTTAACGAAGCGCCGTATCGCGTGGATCGGATGCTGACGCAGTTGCTGAACGCGGGACTGCTCCAACAGGTCGCGGGCATCGCGGTCGGGCTTTGCGCGGGCTGCGAAGACCCGACTGCGCGCCGTGGCGGGGAATATCGCCAGTCACTCGCCGACGTGTGGCGCGAGCACCTGCTGCCGCTGCGTGTTCCCGTCGTCACCGGCTTGCCGTTCGGTCACGTTGCCGCGAACGCCACGGTGCCGCTCGGGGCGCGGGCGGTGTTGGACGGCCGCACCGGGAATTTGATTTTCACCCGGGCCGCCGTGCGTTGATCCGTCCGGACGGTTGCTTAAAGGCGGCTGGTCTGTTATCCGTTATTTCAATATGAGAAAATTGCTCTGGATATTTCCGGCGGCGCTCCTGGCGGGACTGAGCTTGTCCCAGACCGGTTGCAGCAGCATCTACTACGCGGCGTATGAAAAAATCGGTATTTACAAACGCGACCTGTTGAAGCGCAGTGTGATCGCCGCCCGCGATGACCAGCAATCCGCGCAGAAGCAGTTCAAGGATGCGCTCACGCGGCTGAAGGAGATCGGCAGGTTCGATGGCGGTGCGGCCGAGAGTGCCTACAAAGGTTTGAAGAGCGAATACGACGAATGCGTGAAGCAGGCCGATGTTGTTCGCGGCCGGATCCGCGAGGTAGAATCGGTTTCCCGCGATCTGTTCACCGAATGGGAGCAGGAGATCGCCGAGATCAGCACCCCCTCCCTGCAATCGGCCAGCCGCCAGCAGCTTGCGACCACCCGGCAGCGTTACGGGGAGTTGCACCGCACCCTCATCAGCGCGGAGCAGACCATGACGCCGGTGCTCAAGCAGTTCAACGACTACGTCCTTTACCTCAAGCACAACCTCAACGCGCAGGCCATCGCCTCGCTGAAGGGCGAGGCCGCCAGCATCACCACGGAGATCAACCGGTTGCTCGAGCAGATGAACAAAGCGATCGTGCGCGCGGACGAGTTCGTGAAGGCGCTGAATTAATGGCGGCGGGCTTCTGGGCTGCTTCCCCGGTTGCGATTAAGCCGCTTCCACTCTTTCCCGCATTGCCAGTCCGCGGTTTGCGGGCTAGCCTTGCCTTTTGGTAACTAATGCCGGTTGATCCGCTCATGATGCAAATTTTGAACATTTTGTATGTCGCCGCTGCCGTCGTGTTTCTCTTCGGCATGGCCGTCTTTGTCCACGAATACGGCCATTACTGGATGGCGCGGCGGCGGGGCTTGAAAGTGGAGGCGTTTGCCATCGGCTTCGGCCCGAAGATTTTCGGCTGGACCAAGGACGGCATCGAATATTCCTGGCGCTGGATCCCTGCCGGCGGCTATGTGAAGCTCCCGCAGATGGTCACCGCCGAGTCCATCGAAGGCAAAGCCGAATCCGCTGAGCCGTTGCCGCCGATCTCGCCGCTGTCCAAGATTCTCGTGGCGTTCGCCGGACCGTTCATGAACGTGGTGTTCGCGTTCGCCATCGCCACGGTGATCTACTTCGTCGGCCTGCCCGTGCCGGTGAATCCGCCCATCATCGGCTACGTAGAGCCCGGCTCTCCCGAGGCCGGGCTCGGCATCCAGGAAGGCGATGTCATCGTTGAAATCGCCGGGCAACCCATCAGATCTTGGGAAGAGGTGCAGGAGACCACCATCCTGGCACGGACCAACATCCTGCCCGTGGTCATCGCGCGGGGCGGCGTGCGCACCTCCTACCAACTCACCACCGTGGTGAGCGAGGCATTCGGGCTAAAGATTTTGAACCTCGACCCGCGCGACCATCCCACCATCAAGGAAGTCAACAGCGACAGCGCCGCGAAGGAAGCCGGCCTGCAATCCGAGGATGTCATCCTGTCCTTCGCGCAGATTCCCGTCGCCGGGCGCGAGCAATTCATCAAGCTCGTGCAAGCCCGCGCCGGTGAAGCCACCGAAATCGTCGTCAAGCGCGGCGAACAAAAACTCACGCTCGCCATCACGCCCAAGCTGAACCCCGCCACCGGCAAGGGCCTCATCGGCGCGCAAATCGGCGGCAGTGAGAAAATCATCTACCAGGTCCAACGCCCCGGCCCCACGCCGTGGGCGCAAGTGAAGGACGTATGGGATAAGACGGTTAAGACCTTTGCCGCGTTGCTGCACTCCAAGCAGACCGGCGTCGGTGCAAAGGACTTGTCCGGCCCTGTCGGCATCTTCGCCATGCTCGGCGCGCAGGTGCACGCGGACTACCGGTTGGCCTTGAGTTTCCTCGTGCTGCTGAACATCAACCTCGCCGTGCTCAACCTCCTCCCGCTGCCCGTCCTCGACGGCGGCCACATCGTCATGGCGATGCTGGAGAAATTGCGCGGGCGGCCGTTGAACGTGAAGGTCGTCGAATACGCCACCACCGTCTTCGCTGTGCTGCTCATCTCGTTCATGCTTTACGTCACGTTCTTCGACCTCAAACGCCTGTCGCTTTTCAAGTCCATGTTCAAGCGTGAGTTGACCATCGAGCAGCCGGAAACAAATCCGCCCGCGCCCGCCGCTGTGCCCGCCCAGCCATGAAATACTGCGAATCCCCCTACGTCTCCAAACGCCGCGTCACCCGCGAAATCACCATCGGCGATCCCGCCCGCGGCGGCGTCATCATCGGCGGCAATCATCCTGTCGTCATCCAGTCCATGATCACCTGCGATACCATGGACACCGCCGCCAGCGTGCAGCAGACGCTCGACCTCGTCGCCGTCGGCTGCCAGATCGTGCGCATCACCGCCCCGACCGTGAAGGACGCGGCGAACTTGCAGGTCATCGTCGCCGAGTTGCGGAAACGCGGCTGCACCGTGCCCATCGTGGCCGACATCCATTTCAAGCCCGAGGCGGCGCTGGAAGCCGTGAAGTGGGTGGAAGTCGTCCGCGTCAACCCCGGCAACTACGCCGACTCCAAGAAATTCGCCGTCAAAGAATACACCGACGAACAGTATCAAGCCGAGTTGCAGCGCATCGAAGAAAAGTTCACCCCGCTCGTGCTCGAATCGAAACGGCTCAAACGCGCGATTCGCATTGGCACCAATCACGGTTCGCTCTCCGACCGCATCATGAACCGCTTCGGCGACACGCCGCTCGGGATGATTGAGAGTGCGCTGGAATTCGCCCGCATCGCCCGTAAGCACGACTTCCACAATTTCAAGTTCTCGATGAAGTCGTCCAACCCCAAGGTGATGATCGAGTGCTACCGCATGCTCGTCGCGCGGCTGGCCGAACTCGGCCCGGACTGGAATTATCCCATCCACCTCGGCGTCACCGAAGCCGGCGAGGGCGAGGATGGCCGCATCAAGTCCGCCATCGGCATCGGCTCGCTGCTCTGCGACGGCCTCGGCGACACTATCCGCGTCTCGCTCACCGAAGACAGCCCGCGCGAGATCGAAGTCTGCCGCGATTTGCTGGCGCAGATTCCGGTGCTGGCGAACTCCGAACTCCGAACTCCGAACTCCGAATTTCCCTTCGACCCGTTCCACTTCGAGCGCCGCAGCACGCCGGAGATTCCGCTCAACGACACGACCAAGTGCGGCGGCGAACAACTCATCCGCGTCGTCGTCACGCGCGGGACTTGGGACCAGGTCGCGCACAAGATTCGTCCCAAGGACGACGTGAAGCCTGAGGCTGTCTACGAAGACCTCAACGTCGCCGAAATCGACCCCACGCAGGATTTCGAGATCAATTGTGATACCCAACTCGTCACCGTGAAGGACGGCGTGAACCTACCGGCCATCACCGCCTTCCGCCTGCTCGCCGCGAAGTTGAAGCGGCTGGGCCGCAAGAATCCCATTCTGCTCAAGGATTGCATCAGTTTCGAGCCTGTGCCGCTGGAACCGAAAATCGCCTTGCTCCGCGCCTCCGTCGTCATCGGCTCTCTGCTGGCGGACGGCATTGGTGACGCGGTTCTCGTGCGCGGCGAATCCGGCGGCGGTCAGTCGCTGCGGCTCGCGTATAACATTCTGCAGGCGGCGGGTTGCCGCTCGTTCAAGACGGATTACGTCGCGTGCCCCAGCTGCGGCCGGACGTTGTTCAACCTCCAGACCGTCACCGCGCGCATCAAGGCGCGCACGGAACATCTCAAGGGCGTGAAGATTGCCATCATGGGCTGCATCGTGAACGGCCCCGGCGAGATGGCCGACGCCGACTTTGGCTACGTGGGCG
>JAFMIX010000197.1 GCA_017853785.1 Verrucomicrobiales bacterium | reverse complement strand
GGATTTCTGATTGCTGAGGAAGTTGTAAGCAGGGTCGAGCCTGGGAACAGTAATAAAGGTGTTGGTCCCAATCGGCACTGGATAATAATTGGTCACATAACTGGGCTTGAGGTCAAACTCGGTGACGCTGGCCCCGGCTTGCAGCCCCAACTGCGTGGTGGGGTTCAGTAGGAAGACGGCGCGGGCATTGAAGAGTTCCGAGGCGCGGCTCTGGTATTCAAATTGTTTCTCCGAAGGCTCGTAGATTTCATGGTCGTAACCAAGCGTGAAAATAAGTTTGCCCAAATCCCAGGTGGCACTCACGCCGGTGCGGTTTTCAAAGTAGCCATAGCCCCCGCCGCTGATTTCGGTCTGCTGGTAGGAGTCTTGGGTGAGGGTGAATTCCGTGTGCAGGTTGAACACAAAATCGCCGGCGTAAATATTGAAGCCGAGCGTGGAATTGGGCGTAAGAAAAAAGTGATCTCGGGCCTTGGTCTTGGCATACTTGGCGTAGCCTGCGCCGATGCTGAAAGCCAGAGTGTTCTTGTCGGTGATGGGATACGCGGCGGAAACCCCGATCTGCGGCCGCACCGAAACATCTGCCTGTTGATTCCGCTCGGTGTAATTGACGTTGTCAGTGCCTTCGACCGCGATGCCAGCTTGGAAGCGGAGCTTGAGGTCGCCCATCTTCAGATTATAGGCCTGATTTTCCAACAGACGTTTTTGGGCCAACAAGGCCTGTTCGCCCGCGAGTGAAGCTCGGAGGGCTTCTTGCGCGGTCGCGTCGCGAGCCAGAAGCGCGCCCAAACCGAGGAGAATTCCCGCACAGCCAAGTCGTTGCGTCCAAGACCGGAACGCTGCGGTGAGATGATGATTAGGTGGGGCCACGCGTTGCAACTCCCAATGAATAATCAGGGAAGCGTTGACAAGCAACCTGCTTTTACGAGGATATGGGGACTCCGATTACAAGAAACATGAAAAAAGTTCTGATTTTAGGCGGTTTGCTGTTGGTTCTGGGGGTGGGCTATTATTTTGGCAAGCCATTCTACCGGGATTGGAAGCAGGAACGGTTTCTCAAGCAGGCGCGCGAGTATCTCGCGAAGGAAGACTACAAGAACGCGGCTTTGTGTGCCCGGCAGGTCATCAACCTCAACGGCAGCAACGTGGAAGCCGCACGCATCATGGCACGCATCACCGAGACCTTCCGCTCACCGCTGGCGCTATCCTGGTGGCAGCGCGTGTTGAGTCTGCAACCGGCCACCTCCAACCGGCTTGAGGTGGCGCGCTGCGCCTTGTTGACCGGAAATTTCTCCGGCGCCAACCAAGCACTCTCTGCGGTTCCGCCAAAAGAGCAGGATTCCGCCACGTTCCATCAGCTCGCTGCCATGGCCGCCATGGCCGAGAACAACATCGCCAAAGCGGACTGGCACTTCGGCCGCGCCACGGAATTTGATCCCAAAAACAAATCCTACCAGTTCAACCGCGCCATCATCCGCCTCCAGGCCAAGAATCAGGAAATCGTCAAATCCGCGCTTCAGACCTTGAATACGCTCACCGCCGACCCGCTGTTCCGCAAGGACGCCCTGCGGCACCTGGCGATGACCGCCATCAAGAACAAAGATTTCACGCAGGCGGAGGAATTCGCCCGGCAGTTGCAATCCACCGAGGGTGTCGCCTTTGAAGACCGCATCCTGCAACTGTCCATCCTGCAAGCCGCCGCCAGCTCAAATTTTTCCGGACAGTTGGACGCGCTGAAAGCCGAAGCGGTAAAAGTTCCGGACCAGATCAATACCTTGGCTTCGTGGATGGGGTCGCACGGCTTGGCCGCCGGCGCAATGGCATGGCTCGCCTCGCTGCCAGACAAGCTCCAAGTCCTCCCGCCGGTGCGCATGGCCCGCGCCGACATCCTGATGGGGCAACGCGATTGGACCGGGCTCGAGGCATTGCTCACAGAGCAGAACTGGGGCGAACTGGATTTCATCCGGCTGGCCCAATTGGCTCGTGCCGCTGCTGAACAAAAGCAGGGGATGGTCGCCTCCTCCACCTGGCAAGCCGCCGTCCGCGCCGCAGACGATCACCTGAAGTCCTTGACCTTGCTCACGCGACTAGCCACGGCTTGGGGCTGGGATCGTGAGCAGGAGGAATTGCTCTGGTTCATCACCCAGCGGTTTCCCGCCGAGCGCTGGGCTTTGCAATCGCTTAACCAGCTTTACATGGCTTCCGGCAACACGCGCGGGCTGCAAAAGGTTTTCACCACGCTGGCAGACTACAACTCCACCGATGTCATAGCGCAAAACAATCTCGCGTCCGTGCAATTGCTCCTCAACCCGCAAAGCAGCCGCGCCTATGAAATGGCCCGCACCGCCCACGAAAAACACCCTCAAATCGCCGCCTTCACCGCCACCCACGGTTACGCGCTCCACCTGCAAAACCGCACCGCCGAAGGCCTCAAGCTGCTGGCCGCGCTGCCCGCCGCGGAGTTGGAGTCGCCGGGAATCGCCATTTACTACGGCGTGATGCTGGCCTCCCGCGGCGAAACCAATGCCGCGAAAAAGTATCTCGATATCGCCGCCGCCGCACCGCTGCTGCCTGAAGAAAAAGAACTGATCAAAGCTGCGCGCGGCGAGCGGTAAAACAGAACCGCCATCCTACGAAGTTGCAACGACAGCAAGTTGACAAAGCCGATGGTATGCCGGATCAACAGTGGCATTGAACTGGCGGGCGAAAATTTCCAGCCAACTTAACGCTTCAGGCTCGCGCAGAATTTTTCCAACCGGTTCAAGCCCTTCTCGATATTCGCCATGCCGGTCGCGTAGCTGATCCGCAGGTAGTCGTCCGCGCCGAATGCGATGCCGGGCACGGCGGCGACTTTCTCCTGTTCCAGGAGCTTCGCGCAGAAGTCGGAAGAAGTGAGGCCGAACTTGGAGATGTTTGGGAAGAGGTAGAACGCGCCCTTCGCGTTGACGCACGAGATGCCGGGGATGGAGTTCAACTTCTGGCAAGCGAAGGTGCGGCGCTTGGAAAATTCCGCGAGCCATTTCGGCAGATGATCCTGCGGCCCGGTGAGCGCCGCCACGCCGCCCTTCTGCGCGAACGAAGTCGGGTTGCTCGTGCTGTGGCTTTGCACGGCGTCAATGGCCTTGGCGATCGGCTCGGGCGCGGCGAGGAAGCCCAGCCGCCAGCCCGTCATGCTCCACGCTTTGGCAAAGCCGTGGACGATGATGGTGTGGTCCTTGTGCGCGGGGCTGAAACTCGCCACGCTCTTGACCACCGCGCCGTCGTAGGTGAGGTGCTCGTAGATTTCGTCGCTCATGATGAGCACGCCTTTTTCCACGCAGATGTCGCCGAGGGCCTTGATTTCCTCCGGCGTATAGACGCTCCCCGTCGGATTGCTGGGGGAATTGAGGACGAAGAGGCGCGTGTTCGGCGTGATGGTCTTGCGCAATTGTTCGGGCGTGACCTTGAACTCGGTCTTGTCCGTCGTTTCGAGGATGACGGGTTTCGCGCCGGCGAGTTTGACCATTTCCGGGTAGCTCAACCAATACGGCGCGGGGATGATGACTTCGTCACCGGCTTCGCAGGTGGCGAGGATGACGTTGTAGCAGGAGTGCTTGCCGCCGCAGGAGACGATGATCTGGCTGGGCTTGTAGGTGAGGCCGTTTTCGCGCTGGAACTTGGCGGCGATGGCCTCGCGCAATTCGGGGATGCCGGCGGCAGGGGTGTATTTGGTGAAGCCAGCGGCAAGCGCGGCAGCACAGGCGTCCTTGATATGCTGGGGCGTGTCGAAATCCGGTTCGCCCGCGCCGAAACCCACGACATCCTCGCCGGCGGCTTTCATGGCCTTGGCCTTGGAATCAATGGCAAGGGTGAGAGAAGGGGAGAGGGAGGCGGCAACTTTGGAGATTTTGTAATTCATAAACTGTTTGAAACTAGCGGCGAAGCAGGGGAAGGCAAGCGGGAATTAAACCGCCTTGGATTAGTTGCCATTCGCGCCCTTGATGTGCTGTTGGACGCGCCGGAGATCAGCGAGGTCATCGGCATTTCGCGCGCGGCCACCCACCGAGCCGTTGCCTTTGGGAAAACGCCACTTCCATTTTTCCACATGACCATCAGCAAAGGAAAGCGTGGCGCCGCGCTGGTGGCGGTCTGCGGGAATATCCAGCCAGTAATCCTGCCAGTAAGCCCCCAGCGGAATCACGCCGAATGTAGAATCCCAGATCGCATCCGCGTCGGTGTCCATGAACACAAACAGGTTGCTGGGCTTCTGGATTTCAGTGAATTTGCGGTAATGGTTGTCCTGCCAGCAATTGATGCTGTTGCCCATGTTGTAGCTCCGGTTGCGCTGCAATTCGGGGTAACCGTCCACCGTCGAGCGGTCGGAGGGACACCGGTAAATCTTGGGTGTTTGGTTGTACGTGAAGAGCATAGAGATCGCGCCGGTGATGGGGTTTGGGTCCTGGCGGGTGATGGATTGACACCAGCTCTGCATATTCTCCGGCAGTGGTGAGGTGGGCGGGTTGGTCGTGCCAACATTGAAGCCATAAACAAA
>JAFMIX010000196.1 GCA_017853785.1 Verrucomicrobiales bacterium | reverse complement strand
CAGGAGGATGACAACGGCAGCCAGATGGACAAAGCCCTGAAAGTTTTCCGCATGATATTCGTAACGCACCACCACGCGGCGGAAGTTGAAGAGCCAGGCAAAGAGGCGTTCCATTTTCCAGCGGCGGCGGTAACGGCGCAGCGGGCGGCCGTCTTGCGTCGGCACGAGCCGGTTGATTTTGTTGGGGGCGATCATTGCGACGCCGTAGCGGGATTAGAGTCTTTCATCCAGCTGGTCGCTGTCGTAAGCCTTGTCACCAATCAGTCGCTCCGGCAACTCCGCCACGAAGCGATCTTGCAAGGTGGGTTCAACCAGCTTCACTTCCGCCGGCGCAGCACTTTCTGTCCGCAGGGCGAGAGGAAGACCATGGCTGTCGGCAATACCCATGATTTTGGTGCCCTTGCCGCGTTTGGTCTTGCCCACCAGTCGCCCCTTTTTTGGCCGGCACAAACGTGCCGGCCACGAAACATTCTTTCAAATCCAGCCCGCCCGCCTCCTTGAGGTGTTCGGCCAGCGCTTGCAATATGGTCTCGATGACGCCCGCCCGCACCCAGTTCTGGAAGCGCCGGTGGACGGTTTGGTATGCGCCATATCGTGGGGGCAAATCCTGCCAGGGTGTGCCGGTGCGCAAAACCCACAACGCGCCGTTCAAAACTTTCCGGCGGTCGCTCCCCGGTCGGCCGCGCCCGTCGCCGCGCACTTTGTCTGCTGGTAACAGCGGTTCAACACGCGCCCATCGTTCGTTGGTTAAGTCCATCCATAACGATATATCCCTTTGTTTTCCAAGGTTCCAGAACTATTTATGAGATGACTTCTAGTCTTGAACCTTTGTTAAATATGCGGCCCAAAATTGCTGCGGCGCTCAGTCTTTTCAGAGAAGTTTTCGGCGTGACTTGCATGCCGGTCGTGAGATTTCCGAAACGGAATCCTGGCGCGAGGTGAAGTGCTTCAACCAACTCGGCGTCCCGCGCGGGCAGATGGGAAAACAGCCCGCCTTCCCGTCACGAATAGAAATACCCCAGCTCACGCAGCGAGGAATAATCTTTCGGCCGTTGTGCTGTCGCGCGGCCGAGAATGACGTGATCCAGCACCTCGATTTTTAAGAGCTGTCCGGCGCGGATGAGGTCGCGGGTGACTTTGATGTCGGCCTCGCTGGGTGTGGGGTCGCCGCTGGGATGGTTGTGTGCGAGGACGATGGCGGCGGCGTTGGCGGCGATGGCGGGCTTGAAGACCTCGCGCGGATGCACGAGCAATTGGTCGATGGTCCCGTCAATCACCTCCGTCACGCGGATGAGCCGGCGGCGGGTGTTGAGCAGCAATACTTGCAGGGTCTCCACGTTCTTCACGAGGTTCTGGCTCTTGAGCAAGGCGACGATGGCCTCGGGATTGTCCAGCACCGGCGATTCGCGCTGCAGTTCCTCGGCCATCTTCCGCGCCAGCGTGAATGCGGCGAGCAGTGTCACCGCCTTGTCACGTCCGATGCCCTTGACCTGCTGCAGGTCCTCCACGGACGCCCGCGCCAGTGCCTGGAGCGACCCGAACTTGCGGAGCAATTGCGCCCCGATCGCCACCGCGTTTGCGCCCTGCAGGCCGGTGCGCAATAGGATGGCGATCAGCTCGGCATCGGTGAGCGCACCCGGGCCTTTGGCGGCGAGCCGTTCACGCGGGCGCTCGCTGGCGGGCTGGTCTTTGAGCCGCATCGAGGAGGACATGGCGGGAAATTAACCACAAAGAACCGAAGGCACAAAGCTGGAAAAATTTCAGCACCGTGCCTTCGTGGTCAATTCTGTCAATTTTCGCCGATAATGAACTCGGCGAATTCCGCGTGGTGGTGCGGCGGGATGCGTGCCTTGAATTTTCCGGCCTTGGCCAGATAGCGGCTCTCGAGGACCTGGCCCAACTGATGCAGCCGCGCGATGACGGCGGCTTGCTCGTGCGGGATCTTCAGCTCCACGAGCTCGCGCACGGGGCGCAGTTGCACGCCGAGTTCGGCGAGCAATTCCGGCACGCCGGCACCGGTCGCGGCGGAAATGGCCACCGCGTTGGGATGCCGCTCCAGAAAGCGCGGCAGCAGTTCGCGGCTGCTGTGCAGGCGGTCGATTTTGTTGAAGACCATCAGCACCGGTTTTTCCGCCGCGCCGATTTCGGCGAGCACGGCGTTGACGGCGGCGATCTGTTCCTCCGCCTGCGGATGGCTGAGGTCCACGACGTGCAGCAACAGATCGGCCTGCACGACTTCCTCCAGCGTGGCCTTGAACGCCTCGACGAGGCCGTGCGGGAGTTTCTTGATGAAGCCCACCGTGTCCGTGAGCAGAACATTCTGGTTCGTCGGCAGCCGCAACCGCCGAGTGGTCGGGTCGAGCGTGGCGAATAACTTGTCTTCTGCCAGCACCGCCGCGCCGGTGAGCCGGTTCAGCATCGTGGACTTGCCCGCGTTGGTGTAGCCGACGATGGATGCGAGCGGCCACTGACTCCGCTGCCGCCCCGCGCGCTGCGTCTCGCGCTGGCGGCGGACGATGTCCAACTCCTCGCTGATTTTGTCAATGCGCTCGGAGATCTTCCGGCGGTCGGCTTCGAGCTGTGATTCACCTTCGCCGCCGATGCTGCCGGTCGAGCCGCGCTGGCGCGACAAGTGCCCCCAGAACTTCGTCAGGCGTGGGCGGAGATATTCGAGCTGCGCGAGTTCGATCTGAAGTTTGCCTTCGCGGGTGCGGGCTCGTTGCGAAAAGATTTCCAGGATGAGTGCCGTGCGGTCCATGACGCGGCGGCCGAAAATCTTTTCCAGATTGCGCGTCTGCGCAGGCGTGAGTTCGTCGTCAAAAATAACGGTGTCCACCTCGTTCGCTTTGCAGAAGGCGGCGTATTCGCCGGCCTTGCCCTTGCCGATGTAGGTGGCGGGGTTGCGCGACTCGGCTTTCTGGGTGCCGTCGCCGATGACTTCACCGCCGGCGGTGGCCGCGAGTTCGGCGAGTTCCTCCATGGATTCGCCCACGGCGGCGCTGTCGCCGGACTTGAGGTCGAGACCGACGAGGAAGACGCGCCCGGTGCGGGCATTGAGATTTTGGATGAGAGCTTTCAAATTAGTATCAAGACGGCGGGAGATTTACACCGAAGGCAGGGGGAAAACGATTCAAATGTCGCATAACCGGAGCGCGGCGCGCTCGACTGGGTTTGGAAGGGGGAGTAGGCTGGTGGCGTGACTGAATTGCTTGTCAACGGCATGACCTGCGGGAATTGCGCCCGCAAAGTCACCGCGGCATTGCAGGCCGTCCCCGGCGTCACCGTCGTGCTGACGAATGTCGAGGCGCGCCGTGTCTCAGTGCGCTGGAGCGCCGCGGCCGATTTGCCCGCTGCCATCGGCGCGCTCCAAGCCGCCGGTTACGACGCCCAACCCGCCGCCGGGGCCTCCGCCGAAACCAACCGCGCCGACTGGCATCTCAACCTCTGGTTCGGCGGCGCGGTCACCATCACGCTCATGCTGGGCGAATGGATTTTTGGCGTGGCGATGGAGCGTTGGTTCCAATGGCTGGCGTTCGCACTGGCCACCTTGGTGCAGGTGTATTGCGGCGCGGAATTTTATCACGGCGCCTGGCGGCAGCTGAAATCTCGCAGCGCGAACATGGACACGCTCGTCGCGCTCGGCTCGACCACCGCGTTCGGCTTCAGCGCGTGGGTATTGCTCACCGGGCGTCATGGCCATGTCTATTTCATGGAGGCCGCGGCCATCATCACGATCATCAGTTTCGGTCACTGGCTCGAAGCCCGCGTCAGCGCCAAGGCGAGCAGCGCGCTGAAATCCCTGATGCAACTCGCGCCACCGACCGCGCGAAGAGTCCAAAGTCCAGAGTCTAACGTCCAAAACGGCGACGCCAAATCGTTCGATTTGCGAACGCTCAATTTTTCCCAATCTGAAACCCGATATCCCAAATCCCAAATCGAGGTCGCAGTTCCTGTTTCGGAACTGCGACCCGGGGATTTGATCGTGCTGTGCCCCGGCGAGCGCGTACCGGTGGACGGCGTCGTGACTGAGGGCGAATCCGCTGTGGACGAAGCGATGCTCACCGGCGAGTCCGTGCCCGTGGACAAGAAAACCGGCAGCGAGCTTTTCGCCGGAACGATGAACGTGACCGGCCGGCTCGTCATGCGCGTGACCGCCATGGGCGAGGCGACCGCACTGGCGCACATCATCGCCGCCGTGCAGCGGGCGCAGACCAGCCGCGCGGACATCCAGCGGCTCGGCGACCGCGTGAGCAACATCTTCGTGCCGGTGGTGGTGGTCATCGCACTGGCGGCGGCGTGCTTGTGGGGCTTCGCGCCGGAGGCGGCGCTGCGCGTTCACGGCTGGCTCGCGCCGTTCCTCTGGCCGGCGCATCTGCCGGTGGGCGCGGCGGCGGCATTCATCATCGCAGCGGCGGTGCTCATCGTGGCGTGTCCGTGCGCGATGGGGTTGGCCACGCCCGCTGCGATCTTGGCGGCGGCCAATGTGGCGGCGCGGCGCGGCATCCTCATCCGCGACGGCGTGGCGCTGGAAAAGGCGGGC
>JAFMIX010000195.1 GCA_017853785.1 Verrucomicrobiales bacterium | reverse complement strand
AACCAGTGCGGTCTGCCCAAGAAGATGGCGCTCGTGCTGTTCGAGCCGTTCATCATCCGCCGCCTGAAGGAGCTCGGCTACGTCCACACCGTGCGCAGCGCGAAGAAAATGATCGAGCGCCAGACGAAGGAAGTCTGGGATATTCTCGAAGAAGTTACCAAGGGTCACCCGGTGCTCTTGAACCGCGCGCCGACCTTGCACCGTTTGTCCGTGCAGGCGTTTGAACCGCAGCTCATCGAAGGCGAAGCCATCCGCATCCATCCGCTCGTCTGCACCGCCTACAACGCCGACTTTGACGGTGACCAGATGGCCGTCCACGTTCCGCTGTCTGTCGAAGCGCAGATGGAAGCGCGCATGCTCATGATGGCGACGAACAACATCTTCTCGCCTTCCTCCGGAAAGCCCATCATCACGCCTACGCAGGACATCACGCTGGGCTGCTACTACCTGACCGCCGAGCCGCGCAAGGGCCATGGCAAACAGACGCATGTTCCGTTGTTCGGGTCCAAGATCGAAGTCTTGTTCGCCTACGAAGAAGGTGACGTGCAGACGCACGACATCATCCGCCTGGCAAATCCTGATTTCGGCAAAAAGACCGAATTTGGCTCCATGGACAAAAAGGTCATTGAGACCACTGTGGGCCGCGTCTTGTTCAGCGAAATCTGGCCCGAAGAGATGGGGATGCCCAACCTCGTCGTCCGCAAGGGCGAGCTCGGCAACCTTATTTGGAAATGCTACAAGATCGCCGGCCACGAAAAGACCGTCATCATGCTCGATAAGCTCAAGGCCATGGGCTTCCGCGCCGCGACCAAGGCGGGCGTGTCCATTGGCATTGACGACATGATCATTCCCAAGGAGAAGACCCAGGAGATCGAAGCCGCGCAGAAGCAGATCGCGGATGTCGAGAAGCAATACCGCAAGGGCGTCATCACGCCCGGCGAGCGCTACAACAAGATCATCGACATCTGGACGCATTGCACCGACCAGATTGCGAACGTCATGCTCAAGACGCTGGGCGACAACCAAGGCAAGGCGGAATACAACCCCGTCTCGCTGATGGTGGACTCCGGCGCGCGCGGCAACCGCCAGCAGGTGCGCCAGTTGGCCGGCGTGCGCGGTTTGATGGCCAAGCCCAGCGGCGACATCATCGAGAAGCCCATTCTCTCGAACTTCCGCGAAGGCCTCACCGTCCTGGAATACTTCATCTCCACGCACGGCGCCCGCAAAGGTCTCGCCGACACCGCGCTCAAGACCGCCGACTCCGGCTACATGACCCGCAAGCTTGTGGACGTGGCCCAGGACGTCATCATCCGCGAGATTGACTGCGGCACCACCAACGGCATCTGGGTGCAGGCCATCTACGAAGGTGAAGACGAAGTCGTGAAGCTCAGTGAACGCCTCGTGGGCCGGCACTCCGCCGACGACGTCGCCAATCCGCTTAACCCGAAGGAAATCATCGTCCAGTCCGGTCAGGAGATCGACGAGATCAAGGGCAAGCAGCTGGACAAGTCCGGCATCGAGAAAATCAAGATCCGCTCCGTGCTCACCTGCGAGAGCAAACACGGCGTCTGCGCCATCTGCTACGGTCGCAACCTGTCTTCCGGCACGCTCGCCAAGCTCGGCGAAGCCGCCGGCATCATCGCCGCGCAGTCCATCGGCGAACCCGGCACGCAGCTCACCATGCGCACGTTCCACATCGGCGGCACGGCGTCACAGGTGTTCAAGCAGCCGCAGATCAAGTCCAAGCACGACGGCGTCATCCGCTACAACGAGCTCCGCGTCGTCACGCTGCAGGACGGCAACAACATCGTGCTGAATAAAAATGGTTCCGCCTCCATCCTGGCTGAAGACGGCCGCGAGTTGGAAGTTCACACGCTGGTCATCGGCTCCGTCATCTCCGTGCCGGACGGCGGCAAGGTGAAGAAGGGCGAAGCCTTCGTGCAGTGGGATCCCTACAACGTCCCGATTCTGTCCGAGAAGGCTGGTAAGATCAAATTCCACGACATCATCGAAGGTGTCACGATGAAACAGGAAACCGACGAGACCACCGGCCAGGAAGCCATGGTCATCATCGAGCACAAGGAAGATTTGCATCCGCAGATCGTCATCACCGACAATAAGGGCGAGGCGATTGCGAACTACCTCATCCCCTCCGGTGCGCACGTCGTCGTCAACCAGGGCGACGTCATCGTCGCCGGCACGTTGATGGCCAAGACGCCGCGCAAGACATCCAAGACCAAGGACATCACCGGCGGTCTGCCGCGCGTTGCGGAATTGTTTGAAGCGCGCCGTCCGAAGGACGCTTCGGAAATCTCCAAGATCGACGGCGTGGTGGATTTCGGCCCGAGCGTGCGCGGCAAGCGCTGCATCCTCATCAAGGACGCGAAGACCGGGTTGGAAGAGGAACATCTCATCCCGATCGGCCGCCACGTCATCGTCTTCAAGGGCGATTTCGTCAAGAAGGGCCAGCAACTCACCGAAGGTCCGATGGATCCGCACGAGATTCTGGAAGTCTGCGGCCCGCAGGAATTGCAGGAGCACTTGGTCAACGAAGTGCAGGAAGTTTACCGGCTCCAAGGCGTGACGATCAACGACAAGCACATCGAAATCATCGTCCGCCAGATGCTGCGCAAAGTGCGCATCACCGAGCCGGGCGACACGCAGTTCCTCTGGGGTGAGCAGATTGACAAGATCGAGTTTGAAGAAGAGAACAAGCGCATCGAAGAGAAGGGCGGCAAGCCTGCCGAAGCTTCTCCCGTGTTGCTCGGCATCACCAAGGCCTCGCTGGAGACGGAAAGTTTCCTGAGCGCCGCGAGCTTCCAGGACACCACCCGCGTGCTGACCGAAGCGGCCACGCGCGCCAAGGTGGATTACCTGCGTGGCTTCAAGGAGAACGTGATCATGGGTCACATCATCCCCGCCGGCACGGGCTATGATTACCACCGGAACGTGCAACTCAAGCCGCTGGTCGAGTTGCCGGACGAACCCGAAGTCGAAGCAACCGAAGCGACGGAAGAGCCGTTGGCGGTATAAGCTGCGGTGTGAGAACTGATGAAATAACAAAAACAAGTTGCAACCGAGAATTTGATTGCTAATATGTGCGCCCGTTTGTCTCGTAATGGGCGCGCGGAAAAATTAACCGATGCCAACAATTAATCAGCTCGTCCGCCAAGGGCGGAACAAGGTCAAATACAAGTCCAAGTCGCCCGCGTTGCAGAACTCTCCGTTCCGGCGCGGCGTCTGCCTGCAGGTCATGACCCGCACGCCCAAGAAGCCGAACTCCGCGATGCGCAAGGTCGCCAAGGTGCGCCTCACCAACGGCTACGAAGTCATCGCCTATATCCCCGACGAAGGCCACAATCTTCAGGAGCACTCCATCGTGCTCGTGCGCGGGGGCAAGGTGAAGGATTTGCCCGGCGTGCGGTATCATATCGTCCGCGGCACCCTGGACGCCGCCGGCGTGGAGAAGCGCCGTGTCAGCCGCTCGAAGTATGGCGTTAAGCGTCCCAAGGACGCCAAGCCCGCCGCGAAGTAAACCAATCCAACCTTTAAGAATTCATGTCTCGTCGCCGTCAAGCAGATCGCAGAACAATCGCCAAGGACCCGAAGTTCAGCAGCGTGCTGGTTTCCCGCCTGGTCAACACCATCATGTATGGTGGCAACAAGAGCACCGCCCAGCGCATCGTTTACGGTGCCTTCGACGAGCTCGCCGCCAAGAACCCGGCCGCCACGCCCATGGAAATCCTCCAGCGCGCCGTGGACAACGCCAAGCCGCGCATCGAGACAAAGGCCCGCCGGGTCGGCGGGGCCACCTATCAGGTGCCGCTTGAAGTTCCCGCCGATCGTCAGGCTGCGCTCGCACTCCGCTGGATCGTGGATTTCGCCGATGCCCGCAAAGGCGTGCCGATGAAGCAGGCGCTCGCCGCCGAAATCCTTGAGGCCTATCAGGGTCAGGGGAACGCCATCCGGAAACGGGATGACGTGCACAAGATGGCGCAGGCCAACAAAGCGTTCGCCCACTTCCGCTGGTAGACAAATTTTTCCGCGAACGCCCCGAAACCAAATCGGGGCGTTTTTAATTATAACCGACCACCATCTGAATTTATGAGCGAAGCAAAACCTCTCAACGCGCCGGGCCGGCAATATACCCTCGAGCGGACCCGCAACATCGGCATCGCCGCGCACATTGACGCCGGCAAGACCACCACCACCGAGCGGATCCTCTTCTACACCGGCCTCATCCACAAGATTGGCGACGTCGATGACGGCAACACCGTCACCGACTGGATGGAACAGGAAAAGGAACGCGGCATCACCATCACGTCTGCTGCCGTCACCTGCTTCTGGACGCAGAAATGCGCCAAGGCCGGCGAGGACAAGATTTTCAAGGCGTTCAAGGACGTGCCGCACCGCATCAACATCATCGACACTCCCGGCCACGTGGACTTCACCGCCGAAGTCGAGCGCTCCATGCGCGTGCTGGACGGCGCGGTCGCCGTGTTCTGCGGTGTCGCCGGCGTGCAGCCCCAATCCGAAACTGTCT
>JAFMIX010000194.1 GCA_017853785.1 Verrucomicrobiales bacterium | reverse complement strand
GGCCGCAAAATCATGGCCGCCCGCTTGACCCCGGCGTTGCCACCGACTATACACAGGCGGGCCCGGTCTTCGGCCCGGACGCCAGTTTAGCTCAGTGGTAGAGCAACGGTTTTGTAAACCGTCGGTCGCCGGTTCAAATCCGGCAACTGGCTCCAGCTTTCTTCTGATAGGTTTCCCCGGTTGCTCTTCCGGCAAAACATTCCGCCGGATTCATTTTTGAAGAGAGTGCTCCGGATCCATCAAGGTGAATCCGGCACGGGCGCGGGTGGTTTCGCGGCGCGTTCGGCGGCCCAGGCGGCGGTGGCGGCATCGCGGGCGCGAGCCTGTTGCTCCAACGCGGTGGCGCGGGTGGAATTGCCACGGCGCTGTTCGATGACGGCGCGCACGGCGAGTGCGGCGGCGGAAGCGCCGCGTTGCAATTTTTCCAACTGATCCAGCGTGGTGGTGGCGGCGTCCAGTTCGCCGGCGCGGGTGTGGATGAAGGCGATGCCGAGGAACGCCAGCGGGATCGGCGGCTGACATTCGGTGGCGCGGCGATAGGCGCGGAGCGCGGCGGCGGCATCGCCCTGCATTTCGAGCGCGGCGGCGAGGTTGTTCCACAGGCCGGAGTCGCCGGGGATGAAGCGCAGGGCCTGCTCGTATGCGGCAACGGCTTCGGCGGGGCGGTTCAAGGCGAACAACACATTGCCGCGATGCTGTAGCGCGCCGGCATTGCGCGGGTCGAGTTCCACGCTGCGGTTGATGTCGGCGAGCGCTTCGGGGAAACGGCCTTTCTCATACCACGCGCTGGAACGGAAAAAGTAATCCTGGGCGAAGTTCGGGAGCTTTGCCGCGAACCAGTTTGGCACGGATACGACGGCCATCAGCCCCGCGCTCGCCAATACGAAGGCGAAACCGCGCCATTGGCGCCGCCGCCGCAGTTCGATGGCGGCGAGCAGGCCGCCGCCCGCGAGCAGCGCGGCGACGGGCCAGATGGGATAGCGGTAGCGGTCGCAGATGAAGAAGGCGACGTTGCCCGCCGAGTAGATGCCGGCGTAAACGAGGAGGATGAAGAGGTCGTCGCGGTTCTTGAACCGCAGTGCCGCCCAGATTCCGGCGGGCGCGAGCAGCAGCAGCACCAACCAACTCACAGGCAGCAGGCGCAGCGAGAGGAATTCCTGGCGGACAAAGGCGAAGTCCTTGTTGTTCGGCACCTCCCGATGCCAGAGCATGAGCCAGCTTTTTTTGGCGAGCAATTTAACCCACGCCGCCGGGGCGGCTTGGATCTCCTCCAACGTGCGGTGCATCCAGTAATCGGAAATCGCCTTCGGGTCTTTGGCGGGGGTGCGGCCCTGCGCGCGCATGGCGGCGGAATATTCCTCGCGCGCCCAGACTTCCACGAGGTCTTCGTAGCGTTCGTTGGCGACGCTGGCGGTGGAGATTTTATTGCTGCGCGACAAGTCGGAAAGCGCCGTGACCACGTCGTGGCCGAACATCCCGTCCGCGCCAGCGCGGTTGCCGAGATAGAAATTCACGCCGCCGGCGTTCGTGACGAGATGGAATTTATCCGCCTGCTTCAGGTTGATGATGCCCCACGGAATCATCATCGCCAGCGCGCCAAGGCCGCCGAGCAACGGCAGGAACGCGGCGCGGTCGCGCGTCTGCCACCAGCGCCACGCGGCAAACAGCGGGTAGACGGCGAGAAAGACGAGAATGTTCGCGCGCGCCTGCGAAGCGAGGACGGTCATCGCGCCGCAGGCGAGCCAGAGCCACGCGCTGCGCCCGCCGCGCGTCGTGGCGGTGTGCAGATGCAGCCACAGGCCAAGGAAAATCAGGAAGATGTAACTCGGTTCAATCAGCAATTCGCCCTCGAAGAACAGCGGCAAGGGCGCGAGCAGAAACAACGCGCCGCCCACCACGCCCGCCATTCGATGGCGAAACACTCGTGCGCCCAACACCGCCACAATCAGGCCGGTCGCGATGCCAAGGAGATGTTGCACCAGCAGGGCGAGGTCCACGCCCCACGCGCCGCCGAGTTTGTAAAACAGCGCCAGGAACAGCGGATACAGGAGCGGCCGGAAGCCGTGCAGTTCGTGCAGATCTTCGCCGGCGAGCAACAGCTTGGCGACGGTGTCGTAGTATTTCTGGTCGAGCGTGGGCACGCCGAAGGACGGCGAGTTCGCGTGTTCGAGGTAGAACGCGAGGCGCAGGACTAATCCCAGCAGCGCCAAGCAGACGAGGGCGCGGCGAAAACTTTCCGGCGCGAGGTCGTGGCCGAAAATGGCGGCGGCGGGCGGCGGAGTGGATGATGGGGTGGTTGGCTGCCCGGCGGTTTGCATGGCGCAAGCTACTAGCCCAGGCGGCGGGCAAAGTAAAGCTGCCTTGCCGGGGGAAGCGGGGCGGGTTCTGCAGGCCGGCGGCCCTGCGAGGTTGGCGCTGGTCAGAATGTTGCGGGCCTTGCTTGCCACGCCGCCTGCGGCGCGGTGGAGCGCGCGCCGTCCTGCGAAAGGTTTCCTGTTTACAGGGCAACTTCGGTGGTTATTATGACCCCCCGCGGTGCGGACGTTATGAAAAAAATCGAGGCCATCATCAAGCCGTTCAAATTGGAGGAAGTCAAAGAAGCATTATCCGGCTTGGGAATTTCCGGCATGACCGTCACCGAGGTGAAAGGCTTTGGCCGGCAGAAGGGGCACACGGAAATCTATCGCGGCAGCGAATACACCGTGGATTTCCTGCCGAAAATCAAACTGGAGCTGGTCCTGGCTGAACATCAGGTCGCCGCCGCCGTTGGCGCCATCGTCAGCGCCGCCAAAACGGGAAAAATCGGCGACGGCAAAGTTTTTGTTTCGCCGATTGAGGAAGTCGTGCGCATCCGCACCGGAGAAACCGGGGCACAGGCGGTGTGATGAACCACGCCAGCCAACAATCGGAGCGGCAGTTTGTTTTTGCCCCACCCGGCGCGCCGAAAAACGGCACATATCCGAGCCCGAAAAACTCCCAAAAGCCCGATTTTATTGGACAAACCACCGGTGTGAATAACCCGTGAATAAAAGATAATATATTGTCCTCGGAACCAGTGGCGAACTTGACTACAAAGCGGGTCGCAGCGGGTTTGGATTGGCGCAGCCAAAGGGAAAAGAAAGCCCGCCGGTGGCGCGGCTGAAGCAAAAGCGTGTAAAGTGTTGTAAAGCAGCGGTTTGAAGCTTTGAATAAATATAAATATTTTTGGTCATTAGTGGATTTATTGATAAGTTCGCCGGGGCGGTTGGCATGAAGGCTGGTGACTTGCGGTTTGAGTCAAGGTTACAGATGCGTCACGAACCTAGGTGAATAAAAAGCCCGGAAATCGGGCAAATGGAAAAGAAAAATGCAACTTTCTGCAGAAAAAATTTGGGCGGCGGCACAGGAAAAACTTCGTTCCGTGTTGAGCGGCGACATCTACAATCTCTGGTTTGCCTCACTCCAGGCGGGCGAGTTGACGGACGACACTCTCGTGCTCGAAGTAGCGAACGACTTCTGCGAAGTGTGGCTCACAGAAAATTATCTCGCGCTCTTGCAGGACGTGCTGGCCCACGTCACCAGCCGCAAATTGAAAGTTCAATTCAAAGTAACCACTGCGGCCCCGGCGAACCAGCTTTCCCCGGGCACGACCGCAAAAAACAAGCCCAACGAAACCGCTGACCGCGCCCCGGCCACTGCGGAACTGAACTTCAATCCGAAGAACACCTTCGAGTCGTTCGTTGTCGGCAACAACAACAACTTCGCCCACGCCGCCGCGCTTGCCGTGGCGCAAGCCCCCGGCAAAGCCTACAACCCGCTTTTCCTCTACGGCGGTGTCGGACTGGGCAAGACCCATCTGCTTCACGCCATTGGCCAGCACGTTGTCGCCGGCCGCAAGAATGCCCGCGTGTCCTACGTCTCCTCGGAGAAATTCACCAACGAATACATCGTCGCCATCCAGAACAACCAGCTCGTCAAGTTCCGCAAAAAATACCGGCAGGCGGACGTGCTGCTCATTGACGACATCCAATTTCTTGCCGGCAAGGAGCGGATTCAGGAGGAATTCTTCCACACCTTCAATGCGCTCCACGAGTCCCATAAGCAGATCGTCCTCACATGCGACCGACCGGCCAGCGAAATCCAGAACCTCGAACATCGCCTCGTCTCGCGCTTCGAATGGGGTTTGGTCACCGACCTCCAGCCGCCAGACGTGGAAATGCGGCTCGCCATTCTCCAGAAAAAAGCCCGCATCATGGGCGTCGCGCTGCCCGAGGAAATCATCAACTTCCTCGCGCACCGCATCCGCACCAACATCCGCCGGCTGGAAGGGGCGCTCATCCGCGTGGCCTCCTACGCTTCACTCACCGGCAAAAAACTCACCCTCGAAGTCGTTGAAGGCCTGCTCCGCGAAGTCCTGCACGAGGAAGGCCGCTATTCCATCAACATCGAGACCATCCAGAAGAAAGTCGCCGAGCATTTCGACATCCGCCTTGCCGACATGACCAGCAAGCGCCGCCCGGAAAACATCGCGTTCCCGCGCCAGATCGCCATGTATCTCTCACGCCAGATGACC
>JAFMIX010000193.1 GCA_017853785.1 Verrucomicrobiales bacterium | reverse complement strand
GGCGGCGCGGCGCGGCATCCTCATCCGCGACGGCGTGGCGCTGGAAAAGGCGGGCCGGATCACGGCGGTGGTGTTCGACAAGACGGGCACGCTCACCGCGGGAAAGCCGGAAGTGGCGGCGATCAAGAATTGCGGATTGGCGATTGCGGATCGTGGAATGGAAAAACTGACGGCGGCGCTCGCGACAAACTCAACTCATCCCATCAGCCAAGCCATTGCGAGAATCTTATCGGACAAACTGCAAATCACCGGGTGGAAAGAAATCCCTGGTGCAGGGGTCGAAGCCAAATCCGAAATCCGAAATCCGAAATCCGAAATTGTCCGTCTGGGTTCACTGAACTGGCTGCGCGAGTGCGGGGTGGAGCTGGCGGCGGGAGAAAAGTTCATCGCCGAATGGTCCGCGCAGGGTGCGACGATTGTGGGGCTGGCGTTGGAAAATGAACTGGCCGGGCTGTTCGTGGTGCAGGATGCGCTGAAGCCCGGAGCGGCGGCGGTCGTGGCGCAGTTGCAGCGGCAGGGGTTGAAAACATTTTTGCTCACGGGCGACAACGCGCTCACGGCGGCGGGTATCGCAAAATCGGTCGGCATCGCGGCGGAAAATGTTTTTGCGGAAGTGCGGCCGGAGTCGAAGGCGGAGTTCGTGAAGCGACTCCAGGCGCGCGGTGAGGGGGTGGCGTTCGTGGGCGATGGCATCAATGACGCCCCGGCGCTGACGCAGGCGGACTTGGGCATCGCGGTGAGCCGCGCCAGCGACGTGGCGCGCGAGGCGGCGGACATCATCCTGTTGCGCTCGGAAATCGAGGCGGTGCCGGAGGCGCTGGGCTTGGCACGGGCGGCATTGCGGACAATCCGGCAGAATCTGTTCTGGGCGTTCTTCTACAACGCGGCGGCGGTGCCGCTGGCGGCGCTCGGATTCATGAGCCCGATCCTGTGCGCGGCGGCGATGGGGGTCTCGGACTTGATCGTGATCGGAAACGCGCTGCGGCTGGCGCGGTGGAAAAACGCCCGCGACTGACGGGCAAGATTTTAGACTATGGATTTGCATGACATCTTGAAATTGACCGGCGGCCTGCTCGCTCTCGCGTTGTTCGTGCCGATGATTGTCGGCGTGGTGCGGGATGGCGGCGCGGGCCAGAGCTTCGCCACCTGGATTCTCTGGGCGGTGCTCGACACGATTCTCTCCACCAGCATCATCCTGCAACATGGGAACTATTTCATCGTGCTCGGCTTCGCGATCGGCGGCTGGCTGATGGCCGGGTTGCTCCTGTGGCGGCGGCGCGTGACGTGGGGTCGCTTCGAGAGCGGCGTGCTGGTGCTGGTCATCGCGTGTCTGGCGGCATGGCGGTTTTCCGGGGCGTTGGGCGCGACGATGGCGTCCACGCTTGTCATCTGCGTGGCGGGGATTCCGGGGCTGGTGGCGCTATGGCGGAATCCCAACCGCAAACTCGCGCGCATCTGGGCGTGGTATGTGGTGGCGAACGGGCTGGCGTTCTGCGGCGGCACGGAATGGTCGGTGGCGGAACGCTTTGCGCCCGGGGCGTTCGCGGTGTTCGCGGTGCTGATGCTGCTGGCGGCGCGGCGGAAAGCCAGAAGTTGAATCCGCAGATTACGCCGATTAATGCAGATTCACTACTGTCCGGTTTAGAAACCCAGTAAACATTGATGATTTTTTTGGGTCGGTTGATTGGGATGGTGGTGGAAGTTGAGCAAGAGCCTGTGAAATGGGCATTTTCTCAAACAGGGCGAGGCTCAAAATCTGTAAAATGGTGTAGAGACGGGCCTTCAGATGCAGACGTTTTTCAAAATGGCGACGAGGAGATAGACGGCGATGGCGCTCCAGACTTGGGTGCGCACGGCGTTGGGCGACGTGCCGTAAAAGGCCTTGATGCGCAAATGCTGCTTGATCCATTTGAAGAAGAGTTTGATCTCCCAGCGACCACGATAGAGTTGAGCAATGGTCAGCGCTGGCCCGGTGAAATTGTTGGTCAGGAAGACGAGGGATTTGCCAGTTTCGGGATCGCGATACGCGATGCGGCGCAGCGGGACAGGATAATCGTGTTGAGCCTTCAAGCCAGTCATCACGCCGGTTTGATCAATCCGCAAGCCGGTGGTTTTGTCCACGGGGCGGGAGTAACGGCGGGCGCAGCGGAAGTTTTACCCTGGCCCGGGTGACGAAGCATGCCCCGCACTGATGGATCCGATGTTGCCGGGCGAAGCCTGGGTGGCCGCGATCCATGATCTGGAACGCGCCGGCTTCCCAGAACGGTTGGTCGAGGATGTTGACGTCATGCGCACTGCCACTGGAGACAATGATGACGGTGCGAAAGTTGCCTTTGAGAGTCAGCAGGGTATTGAGTTTGATGGCGGCCTTCTGTCGCCGGAACGTAGCCCACGGAAAGAGCGCGAGGCACAGGTCAATGGCGGTGGAGTTCAAAGCGGAACGGTTCATCGGCGTAAAGCGCGGTCGCTTGCCGGATGAGGACGTGGGCGAAGTCGGCGAAGATGCGCCCGTCACGGTTTTCGTTGGCATCGGCGAGCGTGCTGCGGGCGGTGGAGTGGCGGATGCCGGCGTGGTAGAGTTTCGGGTCGAAGGCCGCGAGACGGGTTTCGATGTCGCGCAAGCTTTCGCGCCAGGTCAGTTGGGCGAATGCCTGCACAAGGAACTGTTCGGAGGCGGGAGTTTTGCGGACGCGGTGGTTGCTGTGGTGGCGGGCGACACATTTGTCGAACTTGTATTTGGGGAGGAAGTCGAGGAGTTGGGCGAACCCGGTGCGACCTTCGTTCATAAGGTGAAAAACCGCCGGTTGGCGGTGAAGCGCCCTCAGGGAGTCGTCGCAGAATTGAAATCAAAAAATGACCGGACAGCGAGAGCGGGCAGATTTTACCGCGCCGAAACCGCTGTCAGGAAAATCTTAACCGGGCAGTAGTCTGCTCAGCATATTTTAAACCGCGCTTGCTTGCCAAGCTTGCAACATGAAGACCTACCGCCCGACCGCAGCCGGCTGACATGTTTTCCTTTGCCACTGCCGCGTAACCTAACTTGAATCTCTCCCCCGCTGGTTGCTGGCACTTTCAAATTTGAACCCGGCGCTTGATGCTGCTACTCTGCGCCCATGGCCCGCAAGCTAGACGAAAATTCAAAATCCGAAACCGGTCTAAACGACGTCATCGGCGTAGTGCTGCTACTGGCCGCAATGCTGCTGCTAGTTGCGCAACTCTCCTTTGACCGCAACGACATCTCGTTTCTCTCCACCCAACGCAAGTTTGTGCACAACTGGATTGGCGCCGTCGGCGCTTATCTGGCCTGGCTGATCTTTCTGCCTTTGGGGCTGGTCGCCTACCTGATGCCGCTCTTTCTCGCGGCCTTCGGAACGGCTTACTTGCTCGGACGTTTCCGCTTTCTGCGCGAACGCCTCCGCTGGTCACTCCTTTGGTCGTTCGGCGTCCTCATCGCACTGACCGGCCTGCTCTACCTCATGGACAGCGCCGGTTGGCTCGGCAAAGTGCGTGAAACCATCGGCACCCAGAGCGCTGGGGGTTGGCTTGGCTACGTCACATTCGGCCAAACGCAGCATTACGAATACGGCTTCGCCCTCCTCGGCAAGGCTGGCGCGACGCTTGTCTATGCTGCGCTTCTGATCATCAGCCTGCTGTTCCTGACCGATTTTCAACTCGGCCGCTGGCTCTCCAACTGGTGGTCCGACCGCAAGGAACTCGCCGCCAACGCCGCCGAAGCCCAAATCGCGGCTGATGCCAACGCCAGTGCCGAGGAAAAAAGTCTCGCCCGCAAAGCTCGCGAGCTCGCGCGCGAGGCGCGCAAACTCGAACAGCAAGTCGCCGAGGAGGCCGCCGCCAAACCCAGCGGCCTCGGCGCCGATCTCCAACCCGTGCCCGAACCCACCATCCGCGACCTCAGTTATCCGCAAGCCAAACCCGGTCCGGCAGGCGCGCGCAAAACCACTTTGCCCTCCTCGCCCAAGACGCCCATCGTCGGCAGCGACGCTGCCGCGAAAAAATCCGAGCCCAAGCCCGAACCCATGTTCGAGGGCGGCGAGGTCATCCCCGAACGCGAAGTCGCCGCGGCGACCACCGCCGACATTTTGGGCAGAAAATCAGACGCTCCAACGAAGCCCGATGCGACCAAGCCCGAAGCCGTTGTCGCCAAAACCAGCGACGACGAGCCCAAGCCCGCCGATGCCAAACCCGCTGATCCAGTCGTCACCATCGCACCACTTTCCGCAGCCGCCGTCACCGCGCCCGATGCGCCCGCACCCGTCGCGCCGCCCAAGCCCCGCGTCGTCGTGCCGAAGAAGCCCAAGCCCATCACCGTCGCGCACGCGCCGATGATCGGCAATTATCAGCTGCCCTCGATGGATTTTCTGCAGCACCCGGACATGACGCAGAAGCCCACCGAGACCAAGGAGGAACTCATGGCCAACGCCCGGCTCATGCAGCAGACCCTCCAGCAATTCGATATCGAAGTGCAGCTCGGCGACATCACCAAAGGTCCTACCATCACGCGCTACGAACTCCATCCCGCACCCGGCGTGAAGCTCGAAAAAATCACCGCACTCTCCAACAACATCGCCGCCGCGCTCAA
>JAFMIX010000009.1 GCA_017853785.1 Verrucomicrobiales bacterium | reverse complement strand
GTTGCCAAGCACGACACCGACAGGCTACCTTTGATGGGCAATTGGTTCTTCCCCTCAGCAACGTGGTGCGGGTCAACCAGATCGAGGTGACGCGCAATCAGGCCGAAGGCGTGGCCGGGGGCGCGCATCACGTGAGGGTTCAGTTGGCGGGCGCTCACGGACGAGCGGCGAACTATCGCGACCTGCGCCGGGTTGTCGTCTCCTGCCAGAAGGAATACGGCGGTGAGATCACGCTCATTCCCGGAGGATGCTTCGCCACCATGTATAACTCGCGCGATCAGGTGAACCGCGACTTGCATGACGGTTTGCGGCTCGTTTCGGAAATGGTTGGCGGCGACTACCGGCCACGGAGCGTCATTGCGGGATTTCTTTCCGCCACCAACTTGAGCTACCTCGCCGAGCACTAGGGCATCCATGTCTGTCAGGGCAACATCTGGAGTCAATACGCCGTGGACAAAGGCGATGGCGAAGACTCAATCAGTTATCCCTACTACCCCTCACGGGAACATTTCTGCAAACCGGCTTAAGCCCCGGACGACTTCATTGACTGCGTGAATCTCGATGGTTGGTCGGTGGATTTCCTTTGCGCGCGCATCCCCGGGCGGCGCGTAGTCAATAGCGTCACGCACGGTAGCCGCCAAGGCATGGGGACAATCGAGACAGTCATCGGCCTCGAACCGAACTCGGGATGAAGTCCATGTTGCCACGACCGCCGCGCATTTCGACGCCGGCTTTGCGCTGAACGGCTTCGGCTGGGTCAACTGCATCTGGGAACTCAGCCTCGTCGAGGCGTGGAAAAACTACGGCTACAGAGGCCGCAACGGCATGGAGGGGCTGGACATCTGGCTGCGCGAAACCTGCAAGCGTTAGCCCGCCGCGAAGTTCATCACGCAGGGCGAATTTGGCCTGCTCTGGCGCGAGCGCTTCAATGGCAACGAGAAGCTGGATTACCGTTTCGTCCAGCGCGGGTCGGGCGGGGCGTTACAACAAATTGTCGGCGGCCCGCGCGGGGCTTGAGTGAGGCGCAGCGGTTGGTAGCATCCCGCGCATGAAATTTATTCTGTCGGCGGGGCTGGTGCTGCTTTTCACATTTACCGCCGGGGCTGATGAGGGGATGTGGCTCTTCAACCAGCCGCCACGTGTGCTCCTGCGCGAACGCCATCAGTTTGACGTCACCGACGCGTGGCTGGAGCACCTGCAAAAATCTTCCGTCCGCTTCGGCTCCGGCGGGTCGGGCAGTTTCGTGAGCGCGGATGGCCTGCTGATTTCCAATCACCACGTCGCGGCGGACGCCCTCCAGAAAGTCAGCTCCCGGGAGAAAAATTATCTCCGCGACGGCTTCCTCGCCCGCACGCTCGCCGAGGAGATCAAGTGCCTCGATCTCGAAGTCAACGTGCTCGAGTCCATCGAGGACGTGACGGCGCGCATCAACGCCGCCATCCCGGCGGATGCCGCGCCCGCTGCCGCCTTCGCCGCGCGCCGGCAAGCCATCGCCGCCGTGGAGAAGGAATCGCTCGAACGCACCGGACTGCGGTCGGACGTGGTAACGCTGTGGCAGGGTGGCGCGTATCATCTGCACCGCTTCAAGCGTTACACCGATGTGCGGATCGTCTTCGCGCCGGAAGCGCAGATCGCCGCGTTCGGCGGCGACGCGGAAAACTTTGAGTTTCCCCGGCACTGCCTCGATGTCTGCCTGTTCCGCGTTTACGAGAACGGCCAGCCGGTACGGCTGAAACATTTTCTCCGCTTCTCCGCAACCGGCGCGGCGGCGGGCGAACTCACTTTTGTCTCGGGCCATCCCGGCCACACCAGCCGCCTGCTGACCGTGGTGGAATTGCAGTCCCACCGCGATGCCGGCCTGCCGTTCCGGCTCAATCAACTCAAGCGCTCGGAAGTGCTGCTCGGCAACTGGAGCGCGCTCAACTCGGAAAACGCCCGCAGGGCCAAGAAGTCGCTCAACGGCACGCAGAATTCCCGCAAGGCACTCGATGGCCGGCTCGCCGGCTTGCTCGACCCGGAATTGATGGGCGCGAAAGCCCGCGCCGAAGCGGAGTTGAAAGCGCAGTTCGCCGCCAAGCCGGAAGCCGCCGCCGCGCTGGCCGCCTACGACCAGATTGCCGCCGCCACGAAGACGTTGCAGGCGCAGGCTATCCGCCATTCGCTGTTGGAGGGTGGCGGCGGATTCAGCAGCGACAGCTTCGGCATCGCCCGCACTTTGCTGCGTGCGGCGGCCGAGCGGCCCAAACCCAACGGCGACCGCCTGCGCGAATTTTCCGATTCCGGAAAAGCATCGCTGGAACTCGCGCTCTTCTCGGCCAAACCCATCTACCCCGACTTGGAATTGCTCACGCTGACCGACGCGCTGACTTTCATGACGGGCCAGTTGGGAACGAGCGATCCGCTGGTGCAACAAATTCTCGCCGGCAAATCGCCGCGTGCCCGCGCCGCAGAATTGCTCACCGGCACGCAGGTGCGCGACGTCGCGTTCCGGCGGCGGTTGTATGAAGGCGGTGCCGGTGCGGTTGCCGCCGCGAACGACCCCTTGATCGAACTCGCGCGGCTTGTGGACGGCGAGGCCCGGGCGCTGCGCAAAGTGGCCGAGGAGCAGGGCGAGATCAAACATCAGGCGCACGCCGCCATCGCGCGCGCCCGCAACACCGTGCGCGGCACTGCGGGTTATCCGGATGCGACCTTCACACTCCGGCTCGCGTTCGGCAAGGTTGAAGGTTTCACCACCGCCGGCCAGACCGTTCCGCCGTGGACGACGTATGGCACGCTCTATGAACGCGAGCGGGAGATGCAAAGCCGCCCGCCGTTTGATCTGCCGCCGCTCTGGGAAAAGCGCCGGTCACAGCTCAATCAGAAAACGCCGTTCAACTTCATCAGCACCGCCGACATCATTGGCGGCAACTCCGGCAGCCCCGTGGTGAATCGCGCCGGTGAATTCGTGGGCATCATCTTCGATGGCAACTTGGAGAGCCTGCCGTGGGATTACGCTTACAGCGACCGCGAGGGCCGCGCCGTGTCCGTGCATTCCGCGGCAATTTTAGAATCGCTGAAACAAGTTTACGGGGCGAAAGTGCTCGCGCAGGAACTCCTGACCGGGCGGCGCGGCAGTTGAGCCCGCGTCCCGCGTTCCCGTTCCGGAAACTTTCGGAGTTGAACTCCGCCCGGCGGACTTTAGGCTGTGCGGATGTTCGATTCGTTAAGCGGCAAACTCCAGAACGCCTTCCGCAACCTGCGCGGCCTCGGCAAGATTTCCGAGAGCAACGTGGCGGATTCCTTGCGCGAGGTGCGCCTCGCACTGCTCGATGCCGACGTGAATTTCAAGGTCGCCCGCGACTTCATCGCGCGCGTCCAAGCCAAGGCCATCGGTGCGGAAGTTATCGCCAGCGTCTCGCCCGGCCAGCAGATCATCAAGATCATCAACGACGAACTCGTGGCGCTGCTTGGCTCGGCTAACGCCGCCATCAATCTCTCTGGCAATCCCGCCTGCGTGATGATGGTCGGCTTGCACGGTGCGGGCAAAACGACTTCCAGCGGCAAGCTCGCGAAGCTTTTGCTCAAGCAAGGCCGCACGCCGCTGCTCGTCGCCGCAGACGTGTATCGCCCGGCGGCGATGGACCAGCTCGAAACGCTCGGCAAGCAACTGGAGATCCCCGTCTTCCTCAAGCGCGGTGAAACTGACGTGCTCAAGATCGCCCGCGAGGCGCTCGCCGTCGCCAAGGAAACGAACCGCAACACGCTCATCTTCGACACCGCCGGGCGCTTGCAGATTGATGAGCCACTCGTGCAGGAACTCGTGCGCCTCCGCGATCTCGTGCAGCCGCAGGAAGTTTTGCTCGTGCTCGACGCGGCCACCGGCCAGGAAGCCGTGAACGTCGCCACGCACTTTGATCAGGCGTTGAATATCACCGGCTCGATCCTCACGAAGCTGGACGGCGACGCGCGCGGCGGCGCGGCGCTGAGCCTGAAGTCCGTCACCGGCAAGCCCATCAAGTTCGCCGGCGTTGGCGAGAAGCTCGACGAGTTCGAGCCGTTTCACCCGGAGCGCATGGCTTCGCGCATCCTCGGCATGGGCGACGTCGTCAGCCTCGTCGAGAAGGCCGCCGAAGTCGTCAGCGAAGCCGACGCCAAGCGCATGGAGGAAAAGATGCGCAAGGGACAGTTCACGCTGGAGGATTTTCTGGAGCAGTTGCGCGCGATGAAGCAGATGGGTTCGCTGGAGAACATCGTGAAGATGTTGCCCGGCGGCTCGGAAGTGCTGAAGCAGCAGGGAAATTTATCCAAGCAGGAGAAGGAATTCGTGCGCATGGAGGCGATGATCTGCGGCATGACGCCGAAGGAGCGCCGCCAGCCGGAAATCCTGAACGCCAAACGCCGCATCCGCATCGCCAAAGGTAGCGGCGTGACGGTGGCGGAGTTGAACACGATGCTGAACAAGTTCAACGAGATGCAGCAGATGATGAAGAAGATGGGCAAGATGCAGAAGCTGATGTCTCGCATGGGCGGCGGGATGCCCGGCATGATGCCGCGGCGGTGACGGCCGCCCGGAACGCAATCACGCCTCCTGCAGCGGCGTGTGTTTGACGAGCAACGGGATGCTGGACTGCAATTTTCCATCGAGGCTAAGGTCGATCGAGTAGAACCCGGGTGCGTCGAACTTGAGCTGCTGGATGTTGACGATGAAGTTGCACGTCACGAAATGGTTCTCCTCCGGCAGCGCAATCTCCACCGGCAGCTCGATGCTCGGCATCACGGACTGACCGTCGTCGTTCACAAAATGAAGCGCGAGCTTGTGCGCGCCCTCCTCGGCGTTGGTGAACGTGACGCGCAGCGCGACGGAGCAGAACGGATGCACCGCCGGCAGTTCCTGCGCGTGGATGGTGTCGAAGGCGCCGAGCAAATTCAGCTTGCCGCCGCTGTCGGTGGCAGCGTCGCAGAGGACGGCGACTTGGATGTCCATGAACTTGGCTACGCGGCAGGCGCGGCGGTTTCGGGCTTCACATCTTCGAGCTTGGCGTGTTGCTGCAGGAAATCCACGACTTTTTCGTTGCGGACTTGGGTGAAGATTTCGCTGATGCCGTTGCGCTTCTGCAAGTCCTTGATGAGCTTGTCCGGCGTGGTCTGGGACATCTGCGCGATCTGGTAGATGCGCTGCAAGACTTCCTCCTGCGTGGCGGCGATGTTTTCCTTTTCGCCAATCTTTTGGAGCAGGAACGCGGCTTTCACGCGGTCTTTGGCACCGGCGCTGGCGGCATTGTAGATTTCTTCCTTCTGCTTCTCGATGATGTCCTGCGAGACGCCGCGCTGCTGGTTTTCGCGGACGATGTCGTAGACCACGTTGCGCGTCTCGTGGGCGAGCGCGGATTCCGGCAGGTCAAAGCTCACCTGTTTAAGGAGTGCGGTGATGAGCTGGTTGCGGACGGATTTGTTGTTTTTGTAATTCAGTTCGTTCTCGAGGTCGCGGCGGACGCCTTCCTTCAACTTCTCGAGGCTTTCCGCGCCGTAACCTTTGGCCAGCGCGTCATCCGCGGCGGGCAAGACCTTCTCGCGGACTTCCACGACTTCCACGGCGTAGACGCCCTGTTTGCCGGCGAGCTGCGGCGTGACGAAATCAGCGGGGAAATCCACCGTAACCGTGCGCTTGTCGCCGGCCTTCGCGCCGAGCAGCTGGTCGGCGAACTTGGGGATGAAGCCCGTGCCGTCCATGTTGACCCAGAAACTCTGCTGCGCGGTCAGGCCCTTGGCCGTGGGGGCCACGTCCGTGATGGGCGCGCCGTCCACGGTGCCGGTGTAGTTCACCACCACGACATCCGTGGCGGTGGCTTCGCGGGTGACGGAGTTGAAATTGGTCTGGCGTTCGCGCAGCAGGTTGATGGCCCGGTCCACGTCTTCCTCGGTCACGGAGAGCGCCTCGCGCTTGGCGGGGAGGCCTTTGTATTCGGGGAGCTGGATTTCCGGGGCGGTCTCGACGGTGGCGGCGAATTGCAGCGCCTGCCCGCGGCCGAACTGGATTTCCTCGATGTCGGGATAGCCGACGACCTCGAGCTTGTGGTCGGCGACGGCCTTGCGGTAGGCGTCGGGGATGAGCTTCTTTTTGACCTCGCTGGCGATGTCGGCGTCGTATTTCTGGAGCACCATGGCGCGGGGGGCTTTACCGGGGCGGAAGCCGGGGAGGGAGACCTGGCGCTGGAAATCCTTGGTCATGGACTCGAAGGCTTCATCAACGGCGGTGGCGGGAAGTTCCACGCGGACGAGTTTTTTGCACGGGGCGAGATTTTCTACGGTGATATTCACAATTTACCTTTTGTTTTTCGCGTTCAGCGAGCCTGGAAGCTTAGGTCAGGCGCGGGATGGGGTCAAGCCTGCGGGCTGGGGCAAACGATTAATAGCCACTGAAGACCGCCGCCCCTCATTTCACCGGCAGGATGAGGCGGAAGGTCGTGCCCGCGCCCCGGCGGGAGGTGACTTCGATGCTGCCTTGATGGACTTCCACCACGCGCTTGACGATGGCGAGGCCGAGGCCGGTGCCGCGTTTCTTGGTCGTGGTCAGGACCGATTGAAACACCTGCCGCCGCTGCGCTTCGGTCATGCCTTCGCCGGTGTCGGTGAATTCGATGATGACCTGGCTCGTGAGCGTGCCGGCGGCGCGCGGCGGGCGTTGGAGCCGCGTGGCGATGGTCAGTTGCCCGCCGGCAGGCATGGCTTCGACGGCGTTGAGCGTGAGATTGAGAAAGGCTTGTTCGAGCTGCGTGCCGTCGGCGGTGACGAGCGGCAGGTCGGGCTGGAGGTCGCGGACGATTTTGATTTTCTGGGCGACCAGTTTGTGGCGGGTCAGCAGGCCGAGGTCGTCGATCAACTGGTTCAGGTTGACCTCGGTCAGTTGCGGCTCGGCCACGCGGGTGAAGTCGAGGATCTGCTGCACGATGCGGTTCAGGTGGTCCATCTTCTGGCCCATGATGGCGGCGTCCTTGGCGCGGGGATCGCCGGCGGGAAATTTCAGGTCGAGCGAGTGATACAACATCTTCATCACCGTGAGCGGATTGCGGATCTCGTGGGCGACCTCCGCCGCGAGCAGGCCGATGACGGAAAGTTTTTCGTTCTGCCGCAATTGTTCCTCCACGGCGACGATGCGTTCGTAGAGCCGCGCCTTCTCGATGGCGATGGCGGACAGCTCGGCGAGCGCGGAGAGGATTTTGATCTCCTCGTTGGAAAAGTGATACGGCGCGCTGGTGTAGACGCTCAACGTGCCGATGGCCTGAACGCCGAACAGCAGCGGCACGCTCAACAGCGAAACCAAACCTTCCTTCCGCGCGACGTCCAGGTTCTGGTAGCGGGTGGAGGTCTGCACGTTCTCGACTTGGATGGGTTTTTTGCGCCGGGCGACGATACCGAGCAAGCTTTCCTCGACGGACAGGCGTGGTTTATTGGTGTAAGCCGCGCCGGCGCCGTGGCTGGCGCGGAGTTCGAGCCAGTGGCGGGATTCGTCGAGCAACATGAGCGAGCCCACCTTGGCGCGCATCAGCACGCAGGCTTCGCGGGTGACGACTTGCAGGGCGTCATCGAGGCTGAAGGTGGAGTTGATGGTCTGGCCGACGCTGACGAGGGTTTCGAGCAGGCGCGCCTTGAGCCGGGATTGTTCGTAGAGCCAGGTGTTGTGGATGACGGCGGCGGCTTGACGGGCGAGGGCTTCGAGCAATTCCTGATCGTCGGCGCTGAAGGCATCGGCGCGCTCGGAGTCCACGTTGAGGACGCCACGGACTTCGCCGTTGACCTCGAGCGGGACGGCGAGTTCGGAGCGGATGGTGCGGCGCACCATGATGTAACGCGGGTCCTGCGTGACATCGCCGACGCGCGCGGGTTTGCCGTGGCGGGCGACCCAGCCGGTGATGCCTTCGCCGACGCGGAGTTTGAGTTCGCTGGCGGCGGCGGGGAGGTCCACGGCGGCCTGGATTTCGAGGAAACCGCTGGTGGGATTCACGAGCGCGGCCGAGCCGCTGGTGGCGCGCATGAGGCGCACGGCTTCGCTGACGATGAGCTGCAGCGCGGGCTGCGGTTCGAGCGTGGAGTGGATGACGTTGCCCACCTGATGGAGCAGGCACAGCCGCTCGTAGCGCGCTTTCAACTCGCTCAACTCTGTGCTCATCGCACCCTGAAGGTAAGCACCAGCCCGGCAGTGCCGAAGAAGAGGTTGGGCAGCCACGCGCCCAGCCACGGCGGAATCTTGCCGCTCGCGCCTAGTGCCAAGCCGAGTTGCAGCAGCACGAAATAGAGGAAGCAGATGAACACACTGCCTGCCACGCCTCGGAACACATTGCGCCGCCCCGACGCCGCGCCGAACGGGATGGCGATAAGCACCACCACGAGGCACATGACCGGCGAAGCCAGCCGGCTCTGGATCTGCGTCTCCACCCAGGTGCGTTTTTCCGGCGGCATCTGCGGATGGAGTTGGAGGTAATTCAACAGCGCTGTCAGCGGGATCTGGGTCTGCTGCACGTGCTTCTCATTGCTTTGGCGGGTGATCTTGATGTCGCTGATGATCATCTCCGGTGATTCGGAGAAATCCGGGAGCGCGATAACGTTCGTAAAGATGCGGTTGGCCGGGAACATATCGCCCGACCGGTAGTAATTCATCTGCACGTTGGTGAAGACCCACATCTGGTTGGCCCGGCTGGCGCCGGCGGCCGCGAGGTTCAGCCGCGAACCGTCCGGCTTCTGCCAGTCGATGTTCACATCGCGCAGCGCGTGCGTGCGCTCGTTGAAAAAGGTGTTCCACTTCTGCCCCGAGCGCGTGACAAACAAAACCTGTTCGAACGGACTCTTGGCGGATTCCCGCTTGGCTGCATATTGGTTCAAGATTTTTTCCGCCCGCGCCGCGCCCTGCGGTGCGATGTATTCGCCGTTCAGGAACATCGCCACGCTCCCCAGCAATCCGACCACCAGATAGGGCATTGCGAGCCGCCACAGACTCACCCCTGCCGCACGGATGGCCGTCAGTTCGTGGTGCCGCGCGTGTTGCGTCAGCGCGTAGAGTGACGCCAGCAGCAACGCCACCGGCAGCGCCACCGTCAGCAACTCCGGCGTGCGCAGCAGTTCGTAGGTGATGATGTCGGCCGCGCGGAGTTGGTGCTCCTGCAAGACGCGCAACTGGTCGAAGAGGTCGAATGAAACCCAGAACACCAGAAAACCGCCGAGGCAGAACGCCAGCGGCGTCATCAGTTCGCGCAACAGATAGCGGTCCAACAAACGCATCGGGCGCAACCTACCTGTCCGACCGCCGCCGCCGCAAGCTTTGTGTGCCGCCCCGCCGGGCTGCCGCCAACTTCCCGCTTTGAACTTCTCCGGCGAACCCTTATAAAGAACCCATGTTGCCAACATTCCTTTCCCAGGGCGGCGCGATTCTCTGGCTCATCCTGCTGGCGAGCGCGGTCGCCCTCGCGGTCGTCGTCGAACGCCTGTTGCACCTGCACCGCGCCCAGATCAATTCCACCGAATTTCTCAACGGCGTCCGCAACGTCCTCAAGCGCGATAACGTCGTCGAAGCCATCTCCATCTGCGACGCCACCCCCGGCCCCGTTGCCCGGCTCGTCAAGACCGCCATCCTCAAGCGCGAGCTCGGCCGCGACCGCGTCCGCGAAGCCCTCGAAGAAGCCGGCCTCACCGAAGTCCCGCGCCTCGAAGCCAACCTCGCCTTGCTCGCCACCATCGCGCAGATCGCGCCGTTGCTCGGCTTGCTCGGCACCGTCGTCGGGTTCATCCGCATCTACGCCAAGATGGAGGCCGCCGGGTTGCACGCCCAGGTCAGCCAGCTTTCACAAGGCATCTGGCAGGCACTCATCTGCATGGCCGCCGGGCTCGCCGTGGCCGTGCCGTGCTACGCCGCCTACAATTACCTCGTCAGCCGCGTCAACGCCGTCGTGCTCGACATGGAACGCACCGCCACCGAAATCGTCAACATCGTCACCGATCCGAACGCCAACGGGAACGGCAACGGTCACGGCAAAGCGAAATGAAATTTCCGCGCACCGCCAAAATCCTGCACGGCACGTTTGACGGCGCACCGTTCGCCGGGGTGTTTTTTCTGCTGCTGTTCTTCGTGCTGCTCGGCACGCTGGTCTATACGCCGGGCGTGACCATCCAACTCCCCGCCGCCGCGGATCTGCCGGGCACGGACCACCGGGTCGTGGCGGTGGCCGTGGACGCGCGGGGGCAGCTATACTTCGACCACCAGCTCACCTCGGAGAGCCTTTTGCAGACCCGCCTCACCGCCGCGGTGAAAAAATCTTCCGAGCCGCTCACGTTGCTTGTGCAGGCCGACCAATCCGTGAATTACGCCACCATCATCCGCCTCTCGCTGATCGCGCGCGCCGCCGGGATGAAAGAAGCTTTGCTCGCCACGTTGCCGCCGCCTACCACGCCATGAGCGCCGCCATGGCTCAACTGGAATCCGCCCCGCGCCACCGCTGGCTGCTGTGGGCCGCCGTCATCCTGACCGTGCAGGTCGGGTTCATCTTCTGGCTCGGCACGCGGGATCCCATCGCCGTGCGCGTGTCGCACGCCACTCCGCCCATCACCCTCGCCGCCGAATACGACTCCGGTCTCGGCGCGCTGAGCGACCCGACACTCTTTGCGTTGCCGCATGCGGAGGGCTTTTCCGGCACGGCCAGGCGCTTGACTCCCCGCGTGGGCTACGTCGCCGCTGTCTGGTCGGAGCCGATGCGCTGGTTGGAACTGCCGGCGGAAAAGCTCGGTTCGAGTTTCCGCCAACTCGTCGCCGAAAATCCCCCGCCGCTGGCGCTCTCGGAAAAAACCGTGCCGCGCCTGTCGCCGCTGGAATTCCCCGCCGACTTTTTCCCGCTGCCCACGCAGACCACCCTGCGCTTTGAAGGCGAACTGGCCGGGCGTGAGTTGCTTGCCCCGGTGGCGTTGAAATCCTGGCCCGTTGCCGACGTGCTCGCGGCCAGCGAAGTGCGCGTGCTTGTGGACACGGCGGGCAACGTCGTCTCCGCGCTGCTGCTCGCGAGTTGCGGGCTGGCGGAAGCCGACCAGCGCGCGGTGGAGGTGGCGCGGGCGGCGCGGTTCGTCCCGCTGGCTGCCGGAGAGCCGGAACGCCGCCCGGCTGCATTTGCCAACGTGGCGGCGGGCAAAATGATTTTTCAATGGCACACCGGTGCGCCGGCGCCGGAAACGGCGGAGAATCCGTGATATGGCCGCCGACGCGCTCATCCTGGTGTATGTGACCACAGTGCTGGCGGCACTGGCGGTCGTGGCGTTGTATTCTACGATGCGCAGCCGCAAGTTCGAGCCGACCCCGAGCAAGGATCACGTTTTCCGGTGTGCCAAATGCGGCTTCGTTTACACCGACGACCCGGACGTGGACCGCTCCCGCTGCTCGCAGTGCGGCAAGATGAACGAGGCGATCAAGTTTTAAGTCCGTTGCTCCGAAGCCGTAACTGCAAAAGCTTCCTCCCGATTCCCGGCAAGAAAAACTAAGCTGCCAAAAATTGATGTGTGCGCGGTCCAGGCAGACCGGTGATGCTGCGGTCATGAAAGCAAGACGCCTGATCCTCTTTTGGGGAGTGGGGGGGTTGCTTTGGCTTGGGCTTTGGCCGGAGTGAAACTTCCGGCGGCCACGCCGCCGCCCATGCCTGACGACAAATGTCTCGAATGTCACTCGGACAAGGACCTCACCAAATCCAACGCCATGGGGGTGGTCTCGCTGTTTGTGGATGCCGCCCGGCTGCACGGCTCGCAGCATCTGTCCAACACCTGCGCCAGTTGCCATAGCGACATCCGGGCGGAACACCCCGATGACGATTGTATCCCCAAGCCGCCGACCTGCACCGGTTGCCACCAAACCCAGGCCAGCCATGAGACCACCGCCAAGGAATACGCCACCAGCATCCACGGCATGAGCCATACCATGGGCGCATCCGGCGCGGCTAATTGCTGGGATAGCCACGGCACGTACGACATCAAGCGCGCCCCGTCTGCACGGACTGCCACACCGCACACGGTATCGAGACGCCGAAGAAAGGCCACTTCAAGATGGCCAGCGACGCGCGTTGCGGCAAATGCCACGAGGACCGCCTCGAACATTACCGCGACACCTACCACGGCAAGGCCATGGCGATCGGCAAGCCGAACGTCGCCTCCGCCGGCGCCGTGTGCTACGACTGCCACGGCCATCACGAAGTGTTGCCGCAGGCGAATCCCGAGTCACGGCTATCCAAGGAAAAGATCGTCGCCACCTGCCAGCAATGTCACAAGGGCGCGAATACCCAGTTTGTCCAATACCGGCCCCACGCCAATCCGCTCGACCGCGAGAATTATCCCGTCCTGAAGCTGGGGTTACTCGCCATTACCAGCCTGCTCATCAGCGTGTTCACCTTCTTTGGCCTGCACACCATCGTTTGGTAGGCGCGGGTGATTTATCTCTCGCTGCACGACTCGAAAAAATTCCGTGAAGCCAAGGCCCGCGTGGAGAAAGACGATGAATGGTTTACACGCTTTATGCCATTCGAGCGCTTCCTGCATTTTCTCGTCGTCGCCAGCTTCCTGCTGCTCGTCATCACTGGCATGCCGCTCAAGTTTTACCACACGGACTGGGCCGAGACCCTGTTCGCCCTCATCGGCGGCGTGGAAACGGCGCGCACGCTGCAACTTCGGTGCGGTCGTCACGTTCCTCTACTTCGGCCTGCACGTCGCCTCGCTCATCGGCAAGGCTTGGAAATTCCGCAAGGCCCTCATCGCGCGCTCGTTCGACTACCTGTTCTTCGGCGTCGGCATGCTGCTCTTCCTGCTCATCATCTACGCCATAGCCAAGCGGCTGATCCTTCACTGATGGAGTCGGCCCGGCCCGGCCTCCGGTAGTTCCTCATGCCTGCCTTGCCTGTGGGCGGGAATGGTTTAGCCTGCGGGCATGAAAATTAATTGGCGCCCGCTGGTGTTCGGCCTGCTGCTGTCGGGATTGGGCGGCCAAGCTGCTCCGCCGCCTGACGAGGCCAAATCGTTGGCGACCCTCCAGGCCAAGGCGGAGAAAGGCGAGGCCGCGGCGCAATACGATTTCGGCCGCCGTTACGCCAGGGGCGAAGGCGTGGCCCGGGACATGGCGGCGGCGGTGAATTGGTGGCGGCTGGCGGCGGCGCAGGATTTTGCCCCGGCCCAAAGCAGCTTGGGCGTCTGCTATTCCACCGGTCAGGGCGTGGCGCGGGATGAAGCGGCGGCGGTGAAGTGGTTTCGCCTCGCCGCCGAGCGCAACAATCCGCAAGGCCAATACAATCTCGGCGTCTGCTACGCCGCCGGTCAGGGCGTGCCCGCTGACATATTCGAAGCGCTGCGCTGGTGGATCAGGGCGGCGGAGCAGAACGACGCCGAAGCGCAATACAACCTCGGCCTGTGCTACGCCAACGGCACCGGCCTCGCCAAGGATGACACCAAGGCGGTGAAATGGTATCACAAGGCCGCCGCGCAGGATTTTCCCGGCGCGCAATACAATCTCGGTCTCGCCTACGCCAACGGCTCCGGCGTGGAGCGGAATCCGCAGGAGGCGGTGAACTGGTATCGCCAAGCGGCGGAGCAAAATTACGCCCCGGCCCAATACAATCTGGGCGACTGTTACGCCACGGGCCAGGGCGTGGCGGCGGATTTGCGCGAAGCCGCGGAGTGGTGGCAAAAGGCGGCAGACCAAGGCGACGCGCTGGCGCAATTCAATCTCGGCATCTGCTACGCCACCGGTCAGGGCGTGACAAAGGATCTGACGGCGGCGGCAAAGTGGTATCGCCGCGCAGCCGAGCAGAACGATGCCGAGGCGCAATTCAATCTGGGCCTCTGCTACGCCCGCGGCGAGGGCGTGGCCAAGAACGAGGCGGCGGCGGTGAAGTGGTATTTGCTGGCGGCGGCACAAGGCCAGCAACGTGCTAAAATCCAGCTCGCCGAATCCCGTGTCTGGATGGCGCCCGAGCAGCTTGCCGAAGGCCAGCGGCAGGCGGATGCTTTCCAGCCGCGCTCCACCGTCATTCCACCGTAACGCTCTTGGCAAGGTTGCGGGGCTTATCCACATCGCAGCCGCGCGCGACGGCGATGTGGTAGGAGAGCAGTTGCAAGGGCACGACGGCCAGCAAGGGAAACAGGCATTCCAGCGTGTCGGGCAGGTAGATGACGTCGTCGCATTGTTTCGCGATGGCGGTGTTGCCCTCGGTGGCGATGGCGATGATGGGGCCGCCGCGCGCCTTGATCTCCTGAAGGTTGCTCAAGGTTTTTTCATACATCGCGTCGCTCGGCGCGATGACGACGGTGGGGGTCTCCTCGTCGATGAGCGCGATTGGGCCGTGCTTCATCTCGGCGGCGGGATAACCTTCGGCGTGGATGTAGGAAATTTCCTTGAGCTTGAGCGCGCCTTCGAGGGCGACGGGGAAATTGTATTGGCGGCCGAGGTAAAAGAAGTTCTGCGCCTTGACGTATTTCTGCGCGACTTTGGCGATGGCCTCGTCGTGGGCGAGAATCCGCTCGAGCTGTTTCGGAATATCGCCAAGTGCTTCGATGATCTGCCGCCCGCGGATGCTGGACAACATGCGGATGCGCCCCATGAGCACGGCGAGCAGCGTCAGGACCGTGACTTGCGAGGTGAAGGCTTTGGTGGAGGCGACGCCGATCTCCGGGCCGGCGTGCAGGTAGATGCCGCCGTCCGCCTCGCGGGCGATGCTGCTGCCGACGACGTTGCAGATGGCGAGGACCTTGTGGCCGCGGCGCTTGGCCTCGCGCAGCCCGGCAAGGGTATCGGCGGTTTCGCCGGATTGGGTGATGGCGAGGATGAGGGTGTTTTTCTCGACGGGCGCGTTGCGGTAGCGGAATTCGCTGGCGTATTCGACTTCGACGGGAATGTGGGCGAGTTCCTCGAAAAGGTATTCGCCCAGCAGCGCGGAGTGCCAGCTCGTGCCGCACGCGGTGATGATGATGCGGTCAATGGCGCGCAACTCGGCGCTGGAGAGGTTCAGCCCGCCGAACTTGGCGGTGGCCTCGTTCAAATCCACGCGCCCACGCAACGCGGCGGCGACAGTGCGGGGTTGTTCGTAGATTTCCTTGAGCATGAAGTGCGCAAACTCGCCGCGCTCGGCGGCTTCGGCGTCGTGCTCCAGCTTGGTGATCTGTACCTGGGCCGTGTCGGTGCCGAGGTTGACGACGTTAAACCGGTCGGCGGTCAGTGTGACGACGTCGTAGTCGTTCAGGTAAATGACCTGCCGCGTGTGCGGCGCGATGGCGGTGGCGTCGCTGGCGAGGAAGTTTTCGCCTTCGCCCACGCCGACGATGAGCGGCGAGCCGCGGCGCGCGCCGACGATGACGCCCGGATGGTCCGCAGAAACAACCGCGATGCCGTAGGCGCCGATGGCTTCGCGGAGGGCGTTCATCACGGCCTGCGTGAGCGGGTGGTTCGCGCCGGCGGGCTGGCCCTTCAATTTCTCGTAATGCTCGCCGATGAGGTGGGCGAGGACTTCGGTGTCGGTGGCGGAATGGAATTGATGCCCGGCGGCTAGAAAACGCTGTTTGAGCGGCTCGTAGTTCTCGATGACGCCGTTGTGGACGACGGCGATGCGCCCGCTCTGGTCGCGGTGCGGGTGGGAGTTCACGTCCGAGGGCGGGCCGTGGGTGGCCCAGCGGGTGTGGCCGATGCCGATACTGCCGGTGGGAGAATGTTTGGCGAGGACGCGGCCGAGGCCTTCGTCGATCTTGCCCTTCTGCTTGACGATTTGCAGGTCGCCTTCGCGGAGGACGGCGAGGCCCGCGCTATCGTAGCCGCGATATTCCAGCCGCCGCAGCGCTTCGAGCAGGATGGGGGTGGCTTGTTGTTTGCCGACGTATCCGATGATGCCGCACATAAAAAATTGGACCGAGCCGGAGCGCCGAATTTAGTGAACCTGCCGGTTAAACGACCGGTAAATCTGGCAACTCCTTTTAGTTTTCACTATTAACGGCAGATTATAGCTGGCATAGTAGTCTGCAAGAACGGAATTTTTATTATGGCCACCATGCGTCAATCTCCCAACACCAGTAACGTCCTCTCCGTCATCATGGGCGGCGGCCAAGGCAAACGGCTTTTCCCGCTCACCCAGGAACGCGCCAAGCCTGCCGTGCCGCTCGCCGGCAAATACCGCTTGGTGGACATCCCCATCTCAAACTGCATCAACTCCGGCCTGCGCCGCGTTTATCTGCTCACGCAATTCAACTCGGCCTCGTTGCACCGCCATATCGCGCAAAGCTACAAGTTCGATCACTTCACCGGTGGCTTCGTGGAGATCCTTGCCGCCGAGCAGACCGCCACCGACACCTCTTGGTATCAGGGCACCGCCGACGCCGTCCGCAAGAACTTGATTCACTTCATGAATCATCCGTTCGAATACATGCTCATCCTCTCCGGCGACCAGCTTTACCGGATGGATTTCCGCCAGGTTATCGCGCAACACGCCGAGTCCGGCGCGGACATCACCATCGCCACCATCCCCGTGAACCGGCGCGACGCCCAAGGCTTCGGCATCATGCACGTGGATGCCGATAAACGCATCACGCGCTTCGTGGAAAAGCCCAAAGACCCCGCCGTGCTGGACTCCCTGCGGCTGGACCGCGCCTCGTATGCCGGCTACGGTATCAAGGAAGACAAGGAATTGTTCCTCGCCTCGATGGGCATCTACGTCTTCAACCGTGCCGTCATCAAGCAACTGCTCGACAACGACCTCATCGATTTCGGCAAGCACATCATCCCCGGCGCCATCAAGACCCACAAAGTATGCTCCTATGTCTATCAAGGCTACTGGGAAGACATTGGCACCATCCGCTCCTTCTTTGAGGCCAACCTCGATGTCGCCAGCGAACTCCCGCGCTTCAATTTCTTCGACATGAGCGCGCCGATTTTCAGCCGCCCCCGCTTCCTGCCCGGCTCCAAGATCAACGGCGCCCAGATCGACCACGCCATCATCTCCGACGGCTGCATCATCAATCACGCCACCATCGAGCACAGCATCGTCGGCCTGCGCAGCCTCGTGGGCGTTGGCAGCAAACTCCACCGCGTTGTCATGCTCGGTTGCGACTACTACGAATCCCTGGAATCTATCCAGGAACACGACCGCGCCGGCAAACCGCGCATCGGCATCGGCAACAACACGCACATCGAGAACGCCATCATCGACAAGAACGCGCGCATTGGGAACAACGTCACCATCTCCCCCGCCGGCAAGCCCGAGAACGTGGACCACCCGCTTTACTTCATCCGCGACGGCGTGGTTATCATCCCCAAGAGCGCGGTGGTTCCGCACGGGACGGTGATCTGACCGCGCCCGGCATTTACATTCCCCGGTGTCGCTGCTAAAACCTCCCCGTGCCAAGTGATGCCGCCATCTGGAAATCGCTCAATCAATCCGCCCGCCTCACGCTGATCGCCGGGCCGTGTGTGATTGAGAACGAAAAACTCTGCCGCACCGTCGCCGCCGCGCTGACCAAGACTTGCCGCCGGCTCGGCGTCAATTACATCTTCAAAGCCAGCTTCGACAAAGCCAACCGCACTTCCGCCAAAGGTTTTCGCGGCCCCGGCATCGCGGCCGGATTACAGGTGCTCGCCCGCATCCGTGCCGATTTCGGCGTGCCGGTGCTCACGGACGTTCATACTGCGGAGCAAGCCACCGCCGCCGCTGAGGTCGTGGACATCCTGCAGATTCCCGCCTTCCTCTGCCGCCAGACCGACCTCATCGAAGCCGCCGTCGCCACCGGCAAGATCGTGAATCTCAAGAAAGGCCAGTTCCTCTCGCCTGCCGAAATGGGCCGCGTCGCCGAAAAAGCCCGGCTCGTCGGCGGCAAAAAGATTCTGCTCACCGAACGCGGCACGACCTTCGGCTACAACAACCTCGTCTCCGACATGCGCTCCATCCCCACCCTGAAGCGCTACGGCTGCCCGGTGATTTTCGACGCCACGCATTCCGTGCAGTTGCCTGGCGGCGGCGGCGACAAGTCCAGCGGCCAGCGCGAGTTCGCGCCCGTGCTCGCCCGCTGCGCGCTCATCGCCGGCGCGGATGGCATCTTCATCGAAACGCACCCGAATCCGGACCAAGCCTTGAGCGACGGCCCGAACATGATTCCCCTGCGCGAAATGCCCGCGCTCATCGCCAACCTGCGGAAAATCCACGCTGCCGCGAAATGAAATCACACCCCGCTACCATCGCTGCTCTCGCGTGCCGCCTGCTGCTGGTGCTGGTCGGGCTGGGGCAGACTTTGTCGGCGCAGGAAACGAACGCGCCTGCCGCCGTTCAGATCGCCACGCCTTCCGCCTCGTTTGGCCGGGTGAAAAATTTTTCCGTGCCGGATTACTTTGAACCACCGAACCAGAACCAGATGAAGTCGCTGCTGCGCGGCGCGGAAGCGGCACCGCAGCCGGATGGCCGCGTGCTCATCCGCGATCTGCATGTGGAGACCTATCGGCCGGATGGCGCGACCGAATTCGTCATCCGCGCTCCCGAGTGCCTTTACGATGCAGCCGCGCAGGTCGCCAGTTCCGCCAGCCGGTTCGAGGCGCGCACCGGCGACGGCATTGTCATCCGCGGCGAGGGCTTCCGCTGGCAGCAGACCGGCTCCACTTTCAACATTTCCAACCGCGTCCATACCGTCATCCCGCAACCCGACCTCGTCGCCTCAAAGCCATGAAAACTTTCCTCCTCTTCGTCTCGATAATTGCCGCCGCCACCGGCGGAGTCATCGCGCAGCCCGCACCCGGAACGCTATTCAGCGTCAATGGCCCCACGACTGCCACCGAAATCATTTCCAAGAGCGCCCACTTCGACCTCAAGGCCCGCACTGCCATCTACCTCGGTGACGTGCGCGTGAAGGACCCGCGCATAGAACTTTCCTGTGAAGTCCTCACCGTGAAGCTCGACGGCAGCGGCGGCAAATTCCAGAACATGATCGCCGAAACCAACGTCGTCATGGAATGCCTCGACCACAAGGGCCAGAAAATCCGCGGCACCGGCGGCAAGGCCATCTACACCTACAACGTCACCGCCACCTACACCAACGACGTGATGGAATTGATGGACAACCCGATCCTTCAGACCGCGCAGGGCACCTGGCAGGGCGATGTCATCACCCTCGACCGCGGCAAAAACACCGTGAAAGTCACCAACTCGCGCATGCACATCACCCAACCCGCCGGCACGACCAACCAATCCATCCTCGGCCCAACGCCCTGATCTTGCCGCCATGGAAACTTCGCCCTCCGTATCCACCAACCCGCGCGCTTCCGGCGACGCCCCGCTGCTCGCCACCGATAGCCTGGCCAAGGCTTACCGCAAGCGCCGCGTCGTCAACGGCGTCTCCATCACCGTCGGGGCTGGCGAAATCGTCGGCCTGCTCGGCCCGAACGGCGCGGGCAAGACCACCACTTTCAACATGGTCGTTGGCGGCGTGCGGCCCGACGCCGGGCACGTCCGCTTCAACGGCGATGACATCACCAATCT
>JAFMIX010000192.1 GCA_017853785.1 Verrucomicrobiales bacterium | reverse complement strand
CCAGTTAGTCCACCACGTCCACCACACCTCAAGCCAGCGCGACCACCGCACCGGTGCGGATGGATTTCTCCTCGGCTTCGCAGATCTCCAGCGCGACGACGCCGTCCGCGCCGGTGACGGTCTGGGGCGGGCGGCCGTGCGCGACACATTCCAGCATGTAGGCGATCTCCGCGCCGTACCCATCCGGGCCTTCGCAGGGCACGGTGCGCGGCGACTGGCCGAACTCCGTCACGCGCAACGCTTCCGCGCCGCGCGCGAGGTCGAAGTCAATCGTCGCGCGCTCGCAATGCAGGGTGTAGGCCATGTTGAAGCCCGCCGCCAGCAGCCAGCTGCCCTCCGTGTGCACCGCCGGACCGCCGGGGAAATGGTATTGCGTGACGACGTGGTTGATCGAGCCGGCCGCGCCGGTGACGCCGGAGGAAAACACGCTGGCCGGGCGGCCGAAAAGAAAGTTCACGAAGTCCGTGTCGTGGATGTGCAGGTCGAAGAGCGCGCCGCCGAGGTCGTTGCCGCCGGCGTAAGTCCCCTGCCCGCTCCAGCCGGGCATCTGGGAGACGCGCCGGAAATTCGCCGCCAACACTTTGCCGTAGGTCTGCCCGGCAACGACGCCCTTGAGCCATGCCCAGCCCGGCCAGAACCGCATGCACATCGCGGGCATCAACATGCCGGGCGCGCTGGCGGCGACTTGCATGATTTCCCGCGCCGCCGCCGAGGTCCGCGCGAGGGGCTTCTCGCACAGGACATGTTTGCCGGCATGCAACGCGGCGATGGCTTGCGCCGGATGCAGCGGCGTGGGCGTGCAGAGGTCCACGAGCTGCACAGCGGGGTCGGCGAGCACTTCCTCCAGCTTGCGATAGACTTTCACGTCCGCGCCGAGGTAGATGTCGTCGGACTTCGTGATGTTGCCGGCGACGCCGCCGAGGACGCCGTTGACGGGCACGCGCACGGCGTCGCACACGGCGACGATGCGCGCGAGCGGATGTGCGAGGTGCGCACGCAGGTGCGTCACGCCCATGAAGCCCAGACCGACAACGGCGACGTTGACGGGTTTTGCGGAGGTTGGGTTTGGCATATTCATTCGGCCCAGGCTGACGGGGATTACTTTTTCTTGTGGGCCGGCTTGGCGCTGGGGCCGGCGGTGGCGCCGTAGAGTTTTTGCAGCCGAGTGAGTTCGATTTTCAATTCCTGGACCGTCGCGGCATAGGCGGGGTCGGCGTACACGCTGCGGAGTTGTTGCGGGTCCTTGGCGTTGTCGAAGAGCTCCCACTCATTGACATCATAGAAGTGCGCGAGGGTAAACTGCGGGGTGCGCACGCCGCAGTGCCGGGCGACGTTGTGCTCCGGATGGGTGTCGTAGTAGTGATAGTAGACGCTCTGCCGCCAGCCGGGCAAAGTTTCGCCGCGCAGAACCGGGGCAAAGGATTTGCCGTGCAGCCCGGCGGGAATTTTGCCACCGGCGATATCCGCGAATGTGGGCGCGTAGTCAATGTTCTGGATGAATTCGGTGAAGCGCGTGCCCGGCTTCACCACGCCGGGCCAGCGGATGATGAACGGCATGTGCACCGACTCCTCGTAGATCCACCGCTTGTCAAACCAGCCGTGTTCGCCCATGTAGAATCCTTGGTCGGAAGAATAAATGACGATGGTGTTCGACTCCAGCCCGGCGGCTTTCAGGGTGTCGAGCACGCGGCCCACGCCGTCATCCACGGCTTTGATGCAGCGGAGGTAGTCTTTCAGGAACATCTGGTATTTCCAGCGGGTGAGATCGTCGCCGGTGGGTGCTTTGGCGGCGAATTCGGCATTGCGCGCGGCGTAGAGCAGATTGGTGGCGTAGTGCGGCCCGATCTTGATGTCGGTCTTCATGGACAAATCGTCGCGGATGGTCATGCGCTGCTCCCGCGCCGGCGAAGCCCGGTTCGCATAGTCGTCGAACAACGTCGCGGGCTCGGGCACGGCGACGCCATCCAGCCAGGTCGCGTAGCGCAGCGGCGGAATCCAATTGCGATGCGGCGCCTTGTGATGGATCGCCAGGAAGAACGGCTTGGCGGCATCGCGCTTTTGCATCCAGTCCACGGCCATGTCGGTGATGACGTCGGTCGCGTAACCGGGGCGCTTCTCCGTGCCGGTCTTGGACACGAACACGGGATCATTATACTCGCCCTGCCCGCGCAGAATCCACCAGTCGGTGTGGGTGGGAATGGTTTGGTCCAAATGCCATTTGCCGATGACCGCCGTCTGATAGCCCGCCGCGTTCAACGACTCGGGAAACGTCCACAGCCCGGCATTGATCGGCTGATTGAGCGTCGTGACGCCGTTGGAGTGACCGTGCAAGCCCGTGAGGACCGCCGCGCGGCTGGGCGAACACAGCGAGTTGCCGCAAAAGCTGTTGCGGAACAGCCCGCCCGAGGCCGCGAGCCGGTCCAGATTCGGCGTGATGTTCTGCTCCCGGCAAAACTGCGACAGCCGCTGGTTGTAAGCACCGATGGTCTGGAGTGAATGATCGTCCGAGTAGATGAAGATGATGTTCGGCGCGGCGCCGGCGCCGGCGCCAAGCATGACCAACAGCAGCCCAAGAAGGAATCGGAAGCAGCTTTTCATAAAGGTTCTAGCCCAGTTAAGCGGGTTGGTTTTGAATTCTTTAGTAACAACTGATGCAGGTTATCACGACGATGATTAAAACGGAACTCACATTCCTTGAGGTGGAGTCGCAGCGGGCTGCGGCTCAAACCCCGGAATTTCGCCAGGCGCATCTTGGCGATACCCCAGAAGTTCTCGATCCCGTTGATGTGGGCCTTGTGCTTCACAAACTGGTTGCGGCCATGATCCACCCGGTGATGCTTCTTATAGCCCAAATCCACCAAGCCGCTGCAGCCCTTCCAGCCATCCGAGTAAATCACGCTGCCCAGCGCCACCTTGCCCTTCAAAATGGCCGTCAATACAGGCCGGAACTGGTGCACTGGTTTCGGCAGCCGGCAGATATGGTTGCAGGGCGATGCCGGCGGCAGCCACTCCGGCGTGCTTGAGGAATTCGCGCGGGGTCGCGGGGCGGGATGGAACTTCATGGATGCGGGTGGTTGTCGACGCCCAATCCACCCCCGCGGTGGCTCATCAATATACGATGACTGAGCGGACGGGATAGCCTTGGAGTTTCGTGCGGCCTTTGAGGAAGCCGAGTTCGATGAGGAAATTGATCTCCAATACTTTCGCCCCGATTTTTTCGAGCAACGCGGCGGCGGCGGCGGCGGTGCCGCCGGTGGCGAGCAAGTCGTCAATCAACAGCACGCGGCTGCCGGGATGCACGGCATCGGTGTGAATGGCCACGGTGTTGATGCCGTATTCGAGGTCGTAGGGTTGCTCGTAAGTCTGGTAGGGCAGTTTGCCTTTCTTCCGGACGGGGATGAACCCGGCGCGAAGCTTCAGCGCGGCGGCAGCGGCGAAGATGAATCCGCGGGCGTCTATACCCACGACGGCATCCACTTCGCCGGGCTTGAAATTTTGGGTCAGCAGGTCAATCGAAGCAGCGAAAAGTTTGGCGTCGGCGAGGACCGGGGTGATGTCTTTGAATTGGATTCCCGGCTTGGGAAAATCGGGGACGTTGCGGATGGCGGCGGCGATATGATGCGGCGTCAGCTGTGTCAAGGGCATAAGAAATCAATGTTTTTCGGACTCAAGCTTTTCAACGAGACGCCGGAGCTTGCGCAGGGCGATGTTTTGAATTTGGCGGATACGTTCGCGGGTGACGCCGAATTTGACGCCGACCTCCTCAAGGGTTTTCTCTTTGCCGCCATCGAGACCAAACCGGTAGCGGAGGATGGTCGCTTCGCGTTCGGGCAGGGTGCGGACCATATCCTGCATCATGTCAGTGACGGTCTTGTCTTCGAGCAGTTGGTAGGGCGACGTGGCGTTCTCATCCTGCACGATCTCGACGAAGCTATTGGAATCGTCATCGCCGATGGGGGCGTCGAGCGAGGTCGGGCGGACGGCGGCGGCATACATTTGAGCGACGCGCGCGGGCGAAATGCCGAGTTCGGCGGCCAATTCGTCGTTGGTAGGCTCGCGGCCGAGGAGTTCGTGCAGTTTCATCGCCGTGCGGCGCATCCGGGAAATCTTATCCACGAGATGCACGGGCAGGCGGATGGTTTTGGACTGGTTGGCGAGGGCGCGTTTGATGGATTGCTTGATCCACCACGAGCCGTAGGTGGAAAGTTTGCCGCCCTTCTTTGGGTCAAAGCGTTCGACCGCCTTCATCAGGCCGATATTGCCCTCACTGATCAGGTCCAGCAGCGGCAAGCCGATGCCTTCGTAGTCGCGCGCGATTTTGACGACCAAGCGGAGGTTGGCCTTGATCATGTGCTCGCGGGCCTTTTTGTCGCCGCGTTTGATCCGGGCGGCGAGCTGAATTTCCTCCTGCGGCGTCAGCAGCCGCACCTGGCCGATTTCGCGCAGGTATAATTTGATGGCGGTGTCGCCGTCGTAACTACCCCGCTCGGGCTCAGTTGGTGGCAGTGACTCGGTTTCAGCGCGGACTTTTGGTGCGGTAAATTCTTGCGTGGGCGTGGGCTTGGTAGTGTCGCGGTCTGAGTATGGCCTCTGGCTGCGGGGGGGGGATTTTCTCCGCCGCGGCGCCGGGGATGGTTTTTTC
>JAFMIX010000191.1 GCA_017853785.1 Verrucomicrobiales bacterium | reverse complement strand
CCGACGACGCGGAGCTTCGGCGCGGCGGCGAGGACTTTGGCGGAGATCTTGGTCTCGGAGCGGACGATCATCGCCACGGTGTCGGCGACGAGCGGCAGGAGTTCGGCTTCGGAGAGTTTTTTAGGCAGGACGGTGACCTTGAATTCGGGCCGAGCTTGCAGCAGGGCGATGCCTTTCGGCGAGATGGGGTCACACACGAGAACATTCATAAAATGAGGGGTGAATCTAGCAAACACGCCTGACCGGTCAATGTTCAATCTTGTGAATGACGGGCCGCCCGCAACGCCTGACGCGCCCGCCGCTCCGGTATTTAGAACCTTTGCGTCGGGCCGGCTTTGCGTTAAGTAATCGGGTGTGACGCCGCCCCAGGAATCCCAATTGCTCGCCCGCTGCCGGCGCGGCGAGGCGGCGGCTTGGGACGAACTCTTCGACCTCCACTACGACGCGGCGGCGCGGTTCATTTTCCAACTCGGCGCGGATTTCACGCGCGACGACGCGGAGGAGATCGCGCAGGAATCTTTTCTGGCGGTGATCCACCACCTCCATGCGTTCCACGGCGACAGCCGGTTCCAAACGTGGCTGTTCCGCATCGCCGGCAACAAGGCGCGCGATTTCCGCGAGAAACGGCAAGCCGCCAAACGCGGCGGCGGCGGCGCGCCGCTCTCGCTCGACGCCGAGGACAGCGAAACCGGCCTGAAGCTCGACCCGCCGAGCCACGCACCCGCGCCGGATGCGGATTTGGCGGACGCCGAGCAGTTCGCGCAGGTGCGGCGGGCCGTGGAGCAGCTGGAGTCCCCGTGCCGCGAAGTCGTGGAGCTGCGTTACTTCGGCGATCTGAGCTATGAGGAAATCGGCAGGCTGTTGCAGCTGAACGTGAAAACGGTGAGTTCCCGCCTCAGCAAATGCCTCGACAAGCTCGAGCAGATTGCAAAAAGGATCTTTGCGGGGGAAAATGCGAAGATTTCCCGTCCAACCCCGTGACGAGATGCCTGAAGAACGCGACATCGGAAAAAAGCTCCGCGCCGCCGCCGCCGAACGCCGGCAGGCGGCGGGCGGTCCCTTTGCGCTGCACCCGGCCACGCGGCGGTTATTGCAGGGCGAGGTCGCCCGCACGCGCCCGGCAGCAGCGGGGTCGGCGCCGCGGAAATTTTTCCCCGGCCTGACGTGGCTGCGGTTCGCCTCGGGTGTGGGCACCGTGGGCATCCTTTGTTTCGGCATATGGGTCTGGCTGCGCCACACTCCGCCGCCCACGCGACCCAGCGTAGCGTCAGCCCCGGCTCCGGCGCAGGAACATGCGGCGGCGGACAAAGCGGAAGCCCCGGCGTTTTATCAGCCCGCTGTTGCGCCGCGCGAAGAAGCAAAGAAAGCCAAGGAGCAATTGCGCCCCGCGACCCCGCCCGCCGAACCTTTGGTCGCTGCCGCAGCCCCGCCGCCTGCACCCACCGCGCCCGCCGCCCCTGTCCCGGCAGCCGCGCCCGCAAGCGGGGCGGACGATGCCGACCTTCGGATGAACAAGGGCGGCGCGGGCAAATTTGATCTGGCAAAAGCCGAAGGTAGCGCGGCCCCGGAAACCAGCCGCGGAAAAACGGTCGCAGTTCATGGCGACCATTTGCTCCGCAGCGTCCAGCCAGGGGCAAGTGAAACCCTCGCACTCACCAAACCCCACGTCCTCGCGAAGGATTTACAAGGCGGCCCCGGCGGCACCTTCGCTGCGGTTGGGAAGCGGGAGCAAGCCGCGGCACAATCTTTCGCCTACCGCAACGAACCGATCTCCGGCAAAGCCAGAAAAGCCCCCGCCGTGCTCGCCAGCTTCAACGTCTCGCAGTCCGGCGACCGCATCCGCATCGAGGACAGCGACGGCTCGGTGTATGAAGGCGGGCTGCTGGCAGAAACTCCTTTCCCGGATGCCGCCGCGCCCGCCGCCGAACTCAAGGAAACCGCATCCGCCAACACGGTCGTGGCCGGAACATTTTCAGTCGCAGCCGGCGCGCCCAGCCCGGCCCCGGCGATAAATGATGCGGTCGGCGACCGGCGCTATGACACTTCCACTTTCCGCAACAACGGCACCTTTGATCGCGGAGCGGGCGCAGAAGAGGCGAGCGGCGGCGTGCGCTTCAATGCGGCGGGCACAAACGTGGCGCTGCGGCAGAACGTGGTCATCACCGGCACGTTCGTGAACGCCGCGCCGGCGGACCGGGAGGGCGTTTCCAACGAAGCCGGCCGGCGGTTGCAGTCGCAGAACCGTGCCGCGCTGGTGCCGCAGAGCCGCATCATCGGCCGGGCGGTGACGGCGGATGGTCGGGAAATCCCGCTCAACGCCGCGCCGGTGGCGCCGTAGCGCGCAACTGCTTCAGCACCGTCCGAAAATCTTCCGGCAGCGGGGCGACGCACTTCACTAATTTTTTCGTCTGCGGATGGGTGAACGCAATGCTGCCCGCGTGCAACATCTGCCGCGCGGCGGTCACGCCGGTGGTCGCGGTAAATTTTTTGTTCTGCTTCACACCGTAGACCGCATCGCCCACGACCGGATGGCCGAGGTGCGTGAAGTGGACGCGGATCTGGTGCGTCCGCCCGGTGTGGATGGTCGCCGCCACGAGCGTGGCGGCGGGGTGCCGCTCCGTCACCGCGTAGCTCGTCCAAGCATCGCGGCCCTTGCCGGCGGCGGTCACGGCCATGCGTTTGCGTTCAGTGGGATGGCGGGCGATGGCGGCGCGGATGTCGCCGGCATTTTCCGGCAACACGCCGCAGAGGAGCGCCTGATAGATCTTTTCCACCGTGCGCCCGGCGAACTGTTCCGCGAGCGCGAGGTGCGCGGCGTCAGTCTTGGCGACGACGAGGCAGCCGCTGGTTTCCTGGTCGAGCCGGTGGACGATGCCCGGCCGCGCGACGCCGCCGATGCCGCTCAATTGTCCCGCGCAATGATGGAGCAAGGCGTTCACGAGCGTGCCGGCGCTATGGCCGGCGGCGGGATGGACGACGATGCCGGGCGGTTTGTCGAGGACGAGAAGGTGTTTATCCTCGAACAGAATCGCGAGCGGAATTTCCTCGGGCTGCGCGGCGGCGGGGGTGGCATCGGGCCAACTCACTTCGATCTGCTCACCGGCATGGGGCGCGTGGGTGGGTTTGACCAGGCGGCCGTTGACGCGGATGTGGCCCCGGATGATGAGCCGCTGGAGCGTGCCGCGCGAGACCGCCGGAAACCGGGCGCGCAGGAAAGTATCGAGCCGCGCGGCGAGCGCAGAGGTTTCGACGGTGAAGGTTTCGGCGGGAACAGCCACGAGGTGGGCCGCGCGGGGGCGGTTAATTGAACAAGGGTGGGGCGGGCGTTTTGGGGGGTTTGCTTTGTTTCCAGTTCAGGATGAAGATGAGGCCGACGCCGACGCAGATGGCGCTGTCCGCGATGTTGAAGGCGGGGAAGCCGAGTTCGCTGCCGTCGGCGCGGTTGATGTAGAAGCGGAGGAAATCCACGACGTGCTGGCGGCTGGGCAGGAGGCGGTCGAGCAGGTTGCCGCAGATGCCACCGAAGATGAGGCCAAGGGCGAACTGCCCGAGGCGGGTGGCGGCGCCGAAGTGGCGGCGGGTGAAAACCAGGACGACCAGCGCGAGGGCCGCGACGAGCGCGAGCATTTTGTTGTTGTCCGCAAACATGCTCCACGCCGCGCCGGTGTTGCCCCAGTGCACGAATTTGAAGCAGCCGGGGAGGATGATCTTCTCTTCCGCGAAGCCGAGGTATTTGAGCACGGCGGCCTTGCTGATCTGGTCGGCGGCAAAAATCACGGCGGCCAGCCCGGCGATACGGCGATTGGGGGATAGGGCCGTCATGAGTGAAACCCGGTCGGCCGCGGCGTCATTGCGCGAGGACGGTGCGGACGAGGTCGGTCAGCTCGCGGATCTCGTAGGGTTTGGCGAGGAAATAATTGGGTTGCACCGGCATGTCGCGGAACTCCTCTTCGCCGACGGTGCCGCTGACGAGGATGATTTTCTGCGCGGGATTCAGGCGCTTGCACTCTTTGATCAGGTCCATGCCGGTCATGGTGTGCATGGCGTAATCGGTGATGATGAGGGGCGGCTTGGGGTTGGTGGAGGTGTAAGCCTTGAGCGCGGTTTCGGGATCCTGGAAGGTTTTGATCTGGTAGCCCAAGGGACCGAGGATGACGGCCGCCAGCTCCAGCAGCATCGGCTCATCGTCCACCACATAAATCAATTCACCGGAATCAGGGCCTTGATTTGCGGGTTGCTTGGTTTCGCTCATAGCTGCGGGTTTGTGTGCGTCCCTTGTCGATACGCTCAATAAACTCAAAAAAAGCAGGCGTGGCAAGCGGTCTTTGTAGCCGTGCCGATTCCGGGGCGGGTGGCGCTGCTGCAGAAACCTTGTCGTCCGCCCGCCGATGACTAGACTGCGCCAATGCCGGTGCCGCTCGATCCTGATGCCGCCCTCATGCTCCGCGTCAAGCGCGGGGACCTCGAGGCTTTCACGGAACTGGTCGAGAAATACAAGCAGCCCGTCACCAACCTCGTCGCCCGCACCATCCGCGACGAGACCGAGGCCGAAGACCTCGCCCAGCAGGTCTTCATCCAAGTCCACAAGTCCGCCGCGCGCTACCAGGTGACCGCCAAATTCACCACCTGGCTGTTCACCATCGCCCGCAACCTGTGCCTGAACGAAATCC
>JAFMIX010000190.1 GCA_017853785.1 Verrucomicrobiales bacterium | reverse complement strand
CTGCGTGGGGTTGCAAACTTTCCGCATCCCGAGCATTTCCCTACCGCAATCGCTCGAATTGCAAGGCCGCGCCGAACGCATCTTGAAGCGTTTCCCCGAAGTCATTGACGTGGTTTCCAAAACGGGCCGCGCCGACATCGCTTCCGACCCGATGGGCGTGGAGATCAGCGACGTCATCGTCACCCTCAAGCCGCGCGAGCAATGGACGACCGCCAAGACAAAAGACGAACTGGTGGACAAGATGCGCGACGCAATGGCGGAGTTGCCCGGCGTGGCATCCAGTTTTTCCCAGCCCATCGCGTTGCGCGTTGACGAATTGGTCAGCGGTGTGAAGTCCGCCATTGGCATCAAGATTTTCGGTGATGACCTCGATGTCCTCAAAACCAAGGCCGAGGCCGTGGCCCGCGTTCTGGCGAAAGTATCCGGCGCGGCGGACATCAACGTCGAGAAAATCAGCGGTCTCGCATACTTGCAAATCGAAATTGACCGCGACAAGCTCGCACGCTACGGCATCAACGTCGCCGACGTTCAGCAGGTTGTGGAGACGGCCATCGGCGGCAAGGAAGCCACGAAGGTCTATGAAGGCCAGAAAGTTTTCGGCCTCGCCGTGCGTTTCCCGGAATCGGCGCGGAGCGACGTTTCCCCCATCCGCCAAATCCTCATCGCGTCACCGCAAGGCGCGCTGATACCACTCGGCCAACTGGCCCACGTCTATGTCACCGAAGGCCCGGCGCAGATCAGCCGCGAAATGGCGCAACGCCGCATCGTCGTCGAGTGCAACGTGACTGACCGTGACATCGGCAGCTTCGTGAAAGAGGCGCAGGCGAAGATTGATGCCAGCGTGAAACTGCCGCCGGGCTACTTTCTCACCTGGGGCGGCCAGTTTGAGAACCAGCAACGCGCCATGAAGCGGTTCAGCATCGTCGTGCCCATCACCATCGCCGCGATCTTCCTGCTCCTGTTCGGTTCATTCAATTCGGTGAAGCAGGCGTTGCTCATCATCCTGAACATTCCCTTCGCGCTCATCGGCGGTATTCTCGCGTTGCTCATCGGCCACTTCAACATGAGCGTCAGCGCCAGCGTTGGATTCATTGCGCTGTTTGGCGTGGCCGTGCTGAACGGCGTCGTCATGGTGAGCTACTTCAACGAACTTCGACGCGAAGGCATCAATGTCGAGTTGGCCGTGATCAAAGGCGCTGTGTTGCGACTGCGCCCCGTGCTCATCACCGCGAGTGTGGCGGCGCTTGGCCTTGTGCCGATGCTGTTCGCCACCGGGCCGGGAAGTGAAATTCAGAAGCCGCTCGCCGCTGTCGTGATTGGCGGACTCATCAGTTCCACGCTCCTGACGCTGTTCATGCTTCCAGCGCTCTACAAGGCGTTCGAGCGGGAGGCAATCAAAGACACGTCGGTGCATTTGCCCGAACCGCCCGCCACCACGGAACTTTGAAATATGCGGAGAATGAAACGATGCAAGGCCACGGCGACCTTGGATCACGCACCTGTTTTTTCCATCCGGTCATCCACGCCATTCTTGTTGGCGTCCACGAAACCTTGCAGGCGACCGTGGCGGTGCGCGAGAAACCAACCGCCCACCGCCACGCCCACGCCACCAAGAATCAAAAGCTCGTTCCCAACAATCAGTGTCGGCAACACCATGAGCGCCAGACCGCCGATCGTGATGGCCGCGCTCGTCGTCACGCTGCCGATGAGCAGCTTGAGCGGCGGATAGAAGATGGATGCCAGGCCGAACGCGAACATGGCGACACCTACCCAAACAATCCCCTTGAGACTCGCCAGCTTCGCGCCGAGTTCGCGGGCGGTGTCCTTCTGCGCCGCGCCCAACTCCGTCTTGGCCCGCGTCTCCTCACGCTCGACGACTGGCATCGGTGCGCTCACCACGACCGCTTGCACGTTCGTCACCACCGGCCCGGCATCGCTCGCCATCACTCGCGACTCCTCCATGCGTGAACCAGTCGGCACGGTGTAGCTCCGCGTCCGCACCGTCTCTTGATCCTGTCGGGAGACTTGCGCCGGGTTGTCGGATTGCACGACGGTTTGCTCAATGCCGTGAGCCGGTTTACTCAGTGTTGTGGCCTTGCCACCTTTGAGCGGTGCAGTGCCGGCACAGCCGCAGAGCAATCCAACCGCCGCGATCACGGCGAAATCAATCAGGGTGTAGTTCAGTCGCTTCATGCTTCCTTCCTTTCCTGGAATCGGCGCAACTCGAAAGCGCACTCGTTGAGCGCGGCGGTGTTGTGGTCAATGCAGACGGCCAGCTTCAAAGACGTTTCACTTTGCTTCTCGATGATTTGCGCCAGCGCGTTGTGATGTGCTTCGCGCAGTTCCTTGTGATCGGCGAGGACGATTTGCAGTTGTCGCACGAGCCAATAAATCACGATGCCGCCGCCGAGCAGCAGCAGGCAGAACGCCGCCAGAAACAACCAGCGGTCGTTCATGCCGGCGGCATGGTCAATAGCCTTGAGAATTTCGCTCGTGTTCATGTTCGTCATGGTTCAACTGCGGACGAGCCGCACCGTGCCGCCCTTGCGATTCAGCAGCGTGCCGAACTTGGAAAGCATCCCCTGGGCGACGCGGGAAATCACCGGGCGCGTGTCGCTCTTGTCGTAACCGGTCTGTGTCGTGCCCGCGTTCTGGTATTTCAAGCCCTCACCGGCCGGCGCGGCGGTGCGGTCAGCAATCAGAAGTTCACGCGCCATCTCGCACGTCGCTTCGATGACCGGCTTCGGCACGATGTTGCCAGCGACCGTTCCCACGGCGTCAGGATCGTGGCAGCCTTCACGCGGCCATTGCAGTGCTTGCGTCTCCTTGCCTTTGCTGCCGTCGAATTGGAATTGCGCGTCAATAAGGCGCGAGGCGAACACCAAAGCCTTTTCCTTGTTCGCCAGCGTCGCCGCCGTCCACGCCGTCGCATACAGATGACCGTCATGGTAGGCGTCGCCATCAGCCGCGTTCGCATAAGCATTCGCGTCGCTGCGGCCCGTGCCATCTTCTTTGATCAGTGTCAGCGCCATACGTCAGACTTGGATGTTGATTTGATACACGTTCGAGAACGGCCCGACCGTCGCGCCATTGCGGTAACGCACCTTGAAGTCAAACGAGGTTTCGTTATTGGCGGCTTCGTTGATGTAGTAGCCGGGCGCATCGCTGCCAATCGTGTCACGCAATTCAAACGCGCCGTTGTTGATACTCAGCCAGACTTCCATTTGTGCGACAGGATGGCCGGCATGGTTGAAGTTCCAATCCACCCACACATCCCACCAACCCGGCGTCGTCGCCTCCCACTCGTAAGTGCCACCAACGATCTCCGGCGGCGCAATCGCATCGTCAGGGCGCACTGCGTTGCTCCGATGCGTGATCTCCTTGCCGGTCGCATCCACGCCGACGATGAAATAAAATTCGCTACCACCATCCGGCGCAAATTGCCGGGAATCGCCATAGTGCCAATAGTCCTCGGTCAGAAAGTAGGAGACGCCCCCGTTGAGGCTCGTCCAGACATTCCACTTATACGGATTCGCCAGAGTCCAACTCCAGACGAGCAGAGTCGGATATTGCGCGACCAGGACAGGCGCGGGCAGCAGGCCGTTTGCGCGGGCTCGGCGGCGCGATTGCAGCCATGTCGCCAGCCAGCCGCGACGGTTAATTGTTGGTGCTGTCGTCACTCGCTTTGGGCTTCGGCATCTTGGCCGGTTCAACCGATGGCTTTGTCGCCACGGGTTGAACCGGCTCGGTGATGGTCGGAATAGGCGGAACGTCCGCCACGATCAGCGGACGACGCTTGCGCCGGATGATGGGAAGTAGTTCGTTCATGGCGCTAAATCGCGTTCGCGCCAATGGCGACCTGCTTCCAGTTCGTGCCGTCGCTGATTGCCAGGCACGCCACCGCGCCTGTGCCACCAGCGGACAGATGGATGATGCGGCGCGGAAACTTCGCCGCCGTCACGCCCGCAGCGGTTGCCGCCGCGACGTTGGTAAAGGTTGGAATCTGGATTTGTTCGCCCGTCCGAATCTTTTCAAGACCGCGTGGAATATCTTTGCCCATACGATTGTCCTTTCAGGAATGAGCGCGGAGCGCGGTTTCACACCACGCTCCGCGCCTTGGTTCAGTTGTTGTGATCCACCGCGACGATGCGGACGTTCTTGTTCTCAAACACCCGCGTCCAGTTGGTAGCGTTCTCCAGTTCCGCATTGGTCGGGCTCGTGCCCGCCACCGCAGCAGAATTGAACTTCACGCCTCGCGGATGCAGGATGTAACGGCGGCGGTTGATGAAGTTCGTGTCGCTGTCCAGCGCGGCCCGCGCCCACTCGACACCTTCCGTGCCGTGACCGCCCAGCAGCGGCTCACCCGCCAACGGCGCAGCACCACGCGCAAACGCGCCCGGCCCGAACAGGTAGCTGGTGTAAACCTGACCATCGGTCGTGCCGTTGCGAACGGGCATACCGTCATCCACGATGACCCGGCGGCCTTGGAACGACTTGATCTGAGCTTTGCCCTCGCTGTCAGGGATGAAGTCAATCAAGTCCAGCTTCCGCAGCGCGGCTTCCGTCGCACTGTGCATGGCGACGGCCGTCAGCCGGTCGCCCCGGTCACCCAGCTTCACGGTGGCATCCACGAAGGTTGCACCGTTCAGACGGGTCGTTGCCGACTGGCCGGCGATGGTTTCGCTCG
>JAFMIX010000189.1 GCA_017853785.1 Verrucomicrobiales bacterium | reverse complement strand
TCATCATCTACGCGCCGCACGTCACGGAGATTTCCGTCACGCACGGCAAGACCATTGAGCGGATCGGCTACCATTGCCGCGATTATTTCCTCACGCAGTGGGACCAGTTCAAGCACGAGCCGTGGGGCATTCTCGCGCACAGCACCCATGTGCGCGGCATCGGCAAGATGGAGCATGGCGTCGAGAAATGCCGCATTAAGGTCACGCTCGCCACCGGCATCCCGGAAGCCATCTGCAAAAAAATCAATCTCGGCTACCGCGACCCGAAGGGCATCAACATTGAGAATTTTGCCAATCGTGAGCCCGAAGGCGTTTTGCTCGTGCGCAAAGCCGGGGAAATGCTTTATCATCTCCAGCAGCAGCCGGCATGGGCGGGCGGCGCGAACTGAATTTCAACCAAACAACATTCCGCAACCGATCATTATCATATTATGCAACCAACCGGCGATCTCGCACTCATCGGGCTGGCCGTCATGGGCCAGAACCTCATCCTGAACATGAACGACCACGGCTTCGTCGTCGTGGCCTACAACCGCACCACGGAAAAGGTGGACCAATTCCTGGCCAACGAAGCCAAAGGTACAAAAGTCCTCGGCGCCCATTCCATCGCGGAAATGGTCTCCAAACTCAAGAAGCCCCGCCGCGTCATGATGCTCGTCAAGGCCGGCAAACCCGTGGATGAATTCATCGAGCAACTCATTCCGCACCTCGAAGCCGGCGACATCATCATCGACGGGGGTAATTCGCTCTTCGACGACACGAATCGCCGCCAGAAATACGTCGAGAGCAAAGGCCTCCTCTACATCGGCACGGGCGTTTCCGGCGGGGAAGAAGGCGCACGACGCGGCCCGAGCATCATGCCCGGCGGAAGCCCCGCCGCGTGGCCCCATGTGAAAGCCATCTTCCAGGCTGTGTCCGCCAAAGTCGAAGGCGGCGCCCCGTGCTGCGACTGGGTCGGCGAACAGGGCGCGGGCCATTACGTGAAGATGGTCCACAACGGCATCGAATACGGCGACATGCAGCTCATCTGCGAAGCCTACAACATCATGAAGAACGGCCTCGGCATGAGCGCCGGCGAGATGCACCAAGTCTTCGCCGAATGGAATAAGGGCGAACTCGACAGCTACCTCATCGAGATCTCCCGCGACATTCTCGGGAAAAAGGATGAGGACGGTTCGCCGCTCGTGGACAAGATCCTCGACACCGCCGGCCAGAAAGGCACGGGCAAGTGGACGGTCATCAACTCGCAAGACCTCGGCATCCCGATCACGCTGATGGCGGAAGCGGTCTATTCCCGCTGCGTCTCGGCGTTGAAGGACGAACGCGTCAAAGCCGCGCGCAAACTCAAAGGCCCGCGCCCGGCGCTCAGCGCCATTGCCGCAAATCCGGAGAAGAAAAAGGCGTTCATCGAAGACATCAAGAGCGCGCTCTACGCCTCCAAGATCGTCAGCTACGCACAGGGTTACATGCTCATGCGCGCGGCGGCCAAGGAATACAAGTGGAACTTGAACTACGGCGGCATCGCGCTCATGTGGCGCGGCGGCTGCATCATCCGCTCCCGCTTCCTCGGCAAGATCAAGGAAGCCTACGACAACAATCCCAAGCTCTCGAACCTGATGCTCGACGATTATTTCCGCGGCGAGATCAAGAAGGCGCAGAAGGGCTGGCGCAACATCGTAGCGACGGCGGCCAAGAAGGGCATTCCCGCCCCGGCGTTCAGCACGGCGTTGAACTTCTACGATCAATATCGCTCGGCAGTGTTGCCGGCGAACCTGCTCCAGGCGCAACGCGATTACTTCGGCGCGCACACCTACGAGCGCGTGGACAAGCCGCGCGGCGAGTTCTTCCACACCAACTGGACGGGTCGCGGCGGCACGACCGCCAGCAGCACCTACAATGTCTGACCGCACCGCATGACCGACGAAAAACCCAGCGCCCCCACGCGGCTTGAACAACTCCTTGGGTTGTGCGTTCTCGGCCTGCTGCTGGTAGGCTGCCTGCTGGTATTGCAACCGTTCATCACCGCCCTCATGTGGGCGGTGATCTTGAGTTTTTCGCTGTGGCCGGTGCACCGCCGGTTGCGGGAACGGTTGCGCGGGCGCCGGACTTTGGCCGCACTGCTCACCACCAGCGGCATCGCCCTGTTGCTGGTGGGGCCGTTCGTCATCATGTGCGTGAGCGTGGCGGATGACGCCCGCGCGCTCGCCGGGGCCACCCGGAAATGGGTCGCCGCCGCCCCCCCCGCCGCCCCCGCGTGGGTGGGCAAACTCCCGGTGGTCGGTAGCAAGGCGGAGACTTACTGGAACGAACTGGCGGCGGAGGCGCGGCAGTTGAGCGAGCGGCTGCAGACGAACGGCGGCGCCATCACATCGACCGACCCGGTGGTTGCCGTCCCGGGCACTGATCTGCCGGCGGTGGCGGCTCCCGTTGCCACCAGCGATTCGCCGCTAGTGAAGCTCGGGTATGCGGTCATCAATTGGTCGCGGGTATGGTTGCCGAAAGCTGGGTTGGCGATCGGTCGGGGATTGATGGAAGTGGGGTTAAGCGTATTCCTGGCCTTCTTCTTTTTCCGCGATGGCGATGCGGCGGCAGCCCGGCTGGCGACCGCCATCCGGCGCATTGCCGGCGCCCGGGGCGGTCATCTGCTGGAAGTGGCCGGTAACACCGTGCGCGGCGTGGTGTATGGCATTCTCGGCACCGCGCTGCTTCAGGGGGTGATGGCGGGCCTCGGTTTTCTAATCGCGGGCGTGCCGGGGGCGATGCTGCTGGGCATGCTGACCTTTTTCCTTTCGGTCGTGCCGATGGGGCCGCCGTTGGTCTGGGTGCCGGCGGCACTGTGGCTGTTCTCGCAGGGCCGGATGGGCTGGGGGATTTTCATGGTCATCTGGGGTGTCATCGTCAGCAGCGTGGATAATGTGGTGAAGCCTTGGCTCATCAGCCAGGGCAGCGCGATGCCGTTCGTGCTGATCTTCTTCGGGGTGTTGGGCGGGGCGCTGGCGTTCGGTTTTATCGGGGTGTTTCTCGGGCCGACGTTGCTGGCGGTGGCCTACCGCTTGGTGGAGGAATGGACGCCGGCGGCGACCGGAGCCGAGCTGGCGGAAAAATCAACGAAGGCATAAGCCTCCCGCCACCGAACGGGAAACCGCACGGTCGCCGCGCGCCAAACCGCCGGCGCGAAATTTCAATTGCGGATTCGTTTCGCAGGGTTAGTATCCGAACCACAGGCTCGCGCGATACGAATGGTTCAACTCAACCAACCTTCCTTATGTATTTTGGCGTAGATTATTATCCTGAACACTGGGTTTATCCTTACGGTGGCACGGCCGAAAGACCAGAGGCCTGCTGGGAACAAGATGCGCAAATGATGGCCGCCGCCGGCGTCAACGTCGTGCGCATCGGCGAATTCACCTGGGGCATCTGCGAACGCGAGGAGGGGCAATATGACTTTGCGTGGTTGCGCCGCGTCATGGACATCATGGGTAACGCTGGCATTCAGGTCGTACTCGGCACCCCCACCGCCGCCCCGCCGCTGTGGCTCACCCAGAAGCATCCGGAAATCCTCCCGCTGAACGAGCACGGCCAGGTCCGCCACGCCGGCACCCGCCGCGCCTGCTGCCTGAACAACGACCTCTATTGGGACTATTCCAAGCGTATCGTGACCGCCATGGCCAAAGCCTTGGGCGACCATCCCCAACTCATCGCGTGGCAGATCGACAACGCCATCGGCGGCCATTTCACCGAAGCCTCCTTCAATCCCGAGACCCGCGAGGAATGGCATCTCTGGCTCAAGGCCAAATACGAAACCATCGAACGGCTTAACGAACGCCTCGGCCTGCGCCACTGGGGCCAGCTTGTCTCCAGCTGGGAACAAGTACCCATGCCGATGGCCGCACCCACGATGCACAACCCCGCGTTGATGCTCGATTGGTATCGGTTCTCCAGCGACACCATCGTCGCCTTCGTGAAGATGCAGGCCGACCTGCTGCGCGAAATCACCCCCAAGCACCCTGTCACCACCAATCTCCGGCCGCTCACCTACCGCTTCGACCACTTCGACCTCGCCGCCGTGTTAGACTTCGTCTCCATCGAAAGCACCGCCGCCATCAAAGCCCGCGCCGCCGAGACCGCCTGTGAGATCGACATGCTCCGCTCCCTCAAGAAGACCGGCATCCGCACCCCCGACGGGGATAGCGGCTTCTGGGTCATGGAACAGAAAGCCGGCAACGTCAACTGGCAGGAAGTCAATTCCGTCGTCCGCCCCGGCGTGCTGCGGATGTTCACCTACCAGCTCATTTCCCGCGGCGCCACCGGCATCCTTTATTTCCCGTGGCGGCAGCCCCGCATCGGCGGCGAAAAATTCCACGGCGCGGTCGTCACCCACAGCGGCCGCAGCACCGGCCGGATTTATCAGGAAGTCAGCCAGATCGGCGAAGAAGTCAAAATGCTCGCCCCGGCGCTCAAGAACACCCGCATGCCGGCCGAGGTCGCCATCCTTTACTCGCACGAAAACGACTGGGCCTTGTCACTCCCCAACCAGCCCAACAAACACTTCAGCCTCCGCGAACACATCCAGCTCTTTTACAGCGCGCTCCACGCCCGCAACATCCTCGTGGACTTCTGCCGGCCCACCGAAGACCTTTCCCAATACAAGATCGTCATCGCACCCTCGCTCCACCTGCTCTCCGGCGGTGAAGCCGACCGCCTCAAAC
>JAFMIX010000188.1 GCA_017853785.1 Verrucomicrobiales bacterium | reverse complement strand
AAAAGCAGGGGAAGGACGTGGCCGCCGAGAAGGCGGCGAAAGCCCAGGAGTGCGGGCGTTTCTATCACTTCATGATTGATCATGTGAAAAGCGTGCTCGCCAACCCGAAGCGCGTTTGCCCGGCTTACGACCCGGCGGCCGGCTACGAGATCGCCGGATTCGTCTGGTTCCAAGGCTTCAACGACCTTGTGGACGGCAACACTTACCCCACGGCGGCGGGCAGCAAATTGCGCGACTACTCCAAATACAGCGAGTGGATGGCGGACTTCATCCGCGACGTCCGCAAGGATTTGAAAGCACCGAAAATGCCGTTCGTCATCGGCGTACTCGGTGTGGACGGGTTGAAAGCCAAGGACAACACCCTGGCTTTCCGCAAGGCGATGGCCGCGCCCGCCGCGCTGCCGGAGTTCAAGGGAAATGTCACCGCCGTGGAGACCGCCCCCTTCTGGCCTGAGGAACTCGCCGCCATTGACGCGAAGCGCGGTCAGGTGAAAAACAAGCGGCACGCGCTGGAAATGAACGTCAAAGCCGGCAAAATGACCAAGGCGGCGGCCGAGGCTGAGGCCAAGAAAATTGAAGCCGAACTGATCACTCCCGCCGAAGCGGCGCGTTGGCAACGGGGTGCTTCCAACGCGGGCTATCACTACATGGGCTGCGCAAAAACATTCGCGCAAATCGGGCGGGCTTTTGCCGAAGCAAACCTCCAGATGCTGAAATAAATTAAGCAACTGTAAGCACTCCTTCAGCCACCTCAACAATATGAAACGTATGAAAAAAAACCTTTGCCTCACAAATCTGTTGCTCGCGCTGGTCGGCGTGTTCCTCGGCACGACCGATAACGCCCTGGCCGCCCGCGCCAAGGTGGCTTTCCCCAATCCCGATTTCACCAAGGGCGGCAAGACCGACGGCACGCACGACTGGACGCTCGGGCCGACCGGCGCGCGTGGCTGGATTTTTGCCGCGGCGGGCCGGACGGTGGACGCCCGACAGATTTATGTGACCGCAGTTGAGAAGGGCTCGCCTGCTGCCGGGGTGTTGCAAGTCGGCGACGTGATTCTCGGCGTGAATGACAAACCCTTCAGCGATGACGCGCGGGTTCAGTTCGCCAACGCCATCGGCGCGGCGGAGGCGGAGAGCGGTGGCGGGCAACTCAAGCTCCTCCGCTGGCGCGCCGGCCAGGCCGGCAGTATCACCATCAAGCTCCCCGTGCTCGGCGCCTACAGCGCCACCGCGCCGTATGATTGCCCGAAGTCCAAAAAAATCTTTGAGCAAGGCTGCCGTGTCATCGCAAAAAAAGGTCTCGGCAACGTCTCCATTCCCAACGACCTCAATGCGCTCGCCCTGCTCGCCAGCGGCAAGCCGGAGTATCGTCCGCTGCTGGACGCCTACGCCCAAAAAGTGGCAGCGTATGAGGCGGACAGCATGGCCACCTGGTATTACGGATATGCCCTCTCCTACCTGGCCGAATACGCCATGGCCACCGGTGACAAGTCCGTGCTGCCCGGCCTCAAACGCCTCGCGCTCGAAGCTGCGCACGGCCAAAGCGCCGTCGGGACTTGGGGCCACAAGTTCGCCATGCCGAACGGCAACCTCAATGGCTACGGCTGCATGAACGCTCCCGGCCTCACTCTCACCATCGGCATGGTACTCGCCCGCGAAGCCGGGGTGAAAGATCCCGATCTGGACCGCGCCATCGCCAAGTCGGCCACGTTTCTCCGCTGTTACGTCAACAAGGGCGCCATCCCTTATGGTGACCACCAGCCTTGGCCCGGACATGAAGACAACGGCAAGTGCGCGATGGCGGCAGTGTTGTTCGATCTGCTGGGCGACCGCGAGGCGGCAACTTTCTTCACCAAAATGTCCACCGCCGGTTACGACGAACGTGAACGCGGCCACACCGGGAACTTCTTCAACGTCCTCTGGGCCCTGCCCGCGGTCGCCCGCGGCGGCCCGTTGGCGAGCGGTGCGTATCTCAAGGAAACCGATTGGTATTACGACCTTGCCCGGGGTTGGGATGGCAGCTTCCGTTACCAGGGCTCGCCCGTCGGCGAGGAGGAGCATAACAAGTACACGCAATGGGACAGCACCGGCGCTTACCTGCTGGCGTATGCATTGCCGCTCAAAAGCCTTTGTCTGACGGGTAAAAAACCTTTCGCGACTCCGCCGCTCAAAGCGAACGAGGTGGCTGAAGTCATCGCCGCCGGCCGCGATTATTTTCCATCCCACGGAGTAGGTAAGAAGGGCTCTGCTTACGGGGGGCGCACCACCGAACAACTGCTGGCCGGATTGTCCAGCTGGTCGCCCGCGGTGCGGAAGCGTTCGGCGCAGGCGTTGGGCGAGCGGGAGGGAAATTTTGTCCCGACGCTGCTCAAGCTGCTGGCTTCGCCGAATCGCGATGCCCGCTATGGCGCTTGCGAGGCACTGGGCAATCAGGGCGCACGGGCGGATGTGGCGGCACCGCAATTGCGGGCGCTGCTGAAAGATTCCGACCCGTGGTTGCAGTCCCTGGCGGCGACGGCTTTGCCTGCGCTGGGGCCGGAAGCGCGCCAAGCGAGTGTGGGCGATTTGTTGAACCTGATGGCCAAGGTAAATCCCGCAGATGAGCCGCGGCGGCTGGCCCAACGCGCGGCGGCGGGGGCGCTGTTCAACCGCTTCCCCGGCTCCCGCGGACCGGAGAGCATTCTTTCCGATTCCTTGAATGGCGTTGACCGGCAATTGCTTTATCCGGCCATCCAGTCCCTTTTGGAAAACCCCGATGGCGCGACCCGCGGCGCGCTGGGGCGGGCGTACGGAAAATTGACCGATCAGGACGTGGTGGTGCTCCTGCCGGCGATTGTAAAGGCGATCGAGAAAATGGCGCCGAGCGACGAGATGTTCGCCGACGGCATCCGGCTGGCCGGACTCGATCTGCTGTCGCGCCTCCACATCCGGGAAGGCATGACGCTCTGCATGGCGGTCATCGAACCGAACCGCTGGGGCGCCGGGCGGCGGTTGCCGCAATGTCTGGAATATCTCACGCGTTACGGCGCGGCGGCGAAGGAAGTACTGCCGCAGTTACAGGCGATGGCGCGAGAATCAGGGCGCAGCAAAGGGAAGCCGGATGAAAACGCGCAGTTGCTTGCCAAGACCATCGCCCAGATTTCCGCCAGCAAAACGGCACCAACTTTGGTGGACATGAAAAGCTTCAAGCCCCGGTCCGGCGCTGGGAACAAATGACGCGCACAACATGAAGCGCACTTTTCTCGCGCTCGGCCTGTTCCTGAGCCTTGCCTTGTTGCCGGTCGCGGCGCAGACCAACCGCTTCAACGTCCTGTTCATCGCGGTGGACGATCTGCGGCCGGAACTCGGCTGCTACGGCGCGGATTATGTGCAGAGTCCGCAACTGGACCGGCTCGCGGCCTCGGCGACGCTCTTCACGCATCATTACGTCCAAGTGCCCACCTGCGGCGCGTCGCGCTACGCGATGTTGACGGGCCGCAGCCCGGCGCGGTCGGGAGTTTTCGAAAACAACGAGGCTTTGTATAACGGGCCGGCTAAATTGGTGACCGAACAGTTACCCGGCGCGCAATCCCTGCCGGAGTTGTTCCGCCGCAGCGGTTACCGGACAGTCTGCATCGGCAAGATTTCCCACACGGCGGACGGGCGGGTTTTTTCCTACAAAGGCGCGGGCGACGGCCATCCCGAATTGCCCAATGCCTGGGATGAACTCGCCACGCCGTTCGGCGCGTGGCAGCGCGGCTGGGGCGCGTTCTTCGCCTACTCCGGCGGGCGCAGCCGCGAAGACGGCAAGGGCAACCGCGACCTGATGGAGTTCGCCGTCGAGCGCGATGAGGAACTGCCCGACGGCCTGATGGCACAACGGGCCATCGAGCAGTTGCAGGATTTGCAGAAGCGCGGCCAGCCATTCTTCCTCGGCGTGGGCTTCTTCAAGCCGCACCTGCCCTTCGTCGCCACCAAGGGCGATTGGGAAGCCGTGCAAAAAATTTCCGTGCCGCCGCCGCCGCACCCGGAAAAGCCCGATTCCGACTACTGGCACAAGAGCGGGGAATTTTACGGCTACAAGAATCCGGCGGCCAAGACCCGCCCGCTCGCCGGCGAAGATGCGTTGCAGGCGCGGCGCGCGTATCTCGCGTGCGTGCGCTACTCCGACCGGCAGGTGGGCAAGGTGCTGGACGCGCTGGACGCGCTCGGCCTGAGCCGCAACACCGTCGTCGTCGTCTGGGGCGACAACGGTTGGCATCTGGGCGATTCGCAAATCTGGGGCAAGCACACGCCTTTCGAGCGCGCCGTGCACACGCCGTTGATGATCCGCGCACCGGGAATTTCCCGCGCCGGCACGCGTTGTGACGCGTTGGTGGAGACCCTCGATATTTATCCGACGCTGATGGACCTGTGCCAGCCGAGCTTCACGCGCACGCAATATCCGCTGGATGGCCGCAGTCTGAAACCCTTACTGGCTGGCGAGAAAACCGCCATCCGCGATGCCGCGATGAGCTATTGGGTAAACGCGGTGACCGTGCGCAGCGCCACCCATCGCGTCATCGCCCGGCGCGCGGCCGATGGCTGGAGCAAAGAGGAATTGTATGACCTTCGCGAGACGCCTGACCCGGTGAAGAATCTGATCGGCGAAAAGCCGGACCTCGCCAAGCAACTGCTCAAGCTGGCCCCGCCGATGGTGGGCAACCAGAAATCAGCCCCGGGCGACAACTGA
>JAFMIX010000187.1 GCA_017853785.1 Verrucomicrobiales bacterium | reverse complement strand
TGTGTTCGGCGGCGAGCCAGGCGACGTTCAGCTTGGGCTGCCACAGGGAGGTCCAGCTTTTGCCGACCAGGTTGTCCGGCAACGGCTGTCCGGCGGGGGTGGTCTGCTCGCGGTTGAGGGTGAGGGCGGCTTTGCGGGCGTCGAACTGCCAGACGCGGCGGGCGGCGGTGCCGACCTGCAAAATGTTGCATGAATGCCAGCGTGCCATATCAGCCTCTTGTCCAGATCTCCGTCTTGTTGTCGTCGCCCAGCGCGCCCATGTGTTCCTCGGTCTGCGTGACGCGGAGGACCTCCTCGATGGTGGTTTTGCCGGCTTTGACCTTGTTCCAGCCGTCGGTGCGAAGGGTGCGCATGCCGGCTTCGATGGCGCGTTGGGCGATGGTGCTCGCGTTGGCGCGGTTCATGATCATCGGGCGGATGGCTTCGGTGACGATGAGAAGTTCGTAGATACCCTGCCGGCCCTGGTAGCCAAATTGCCGGCATTCCTCGCAACCCGCACCGTGCCAGAATTTGGCGGTGGCGAGTTCGTCGGCGGGGAAACCGATTTTACGGAGGTAGTCGGTCTCGACTTTTTTCTCGGTCTTGCAGTGCGGGCAGATGGTGCGGACGAGCCGTTGCGCCATGACGGCCTCGACGGACGAGGCGACGAGGAAGGGCTCGATGCCCATGTCGATCAAGCGCGTGAAGGCGCTGGGGGCGTCGTTCGTGTGCAGCGTGGAGAAAACCAAGTGACCGGTGAGCGCGGCGCGGATGGCGATCTCGGCGGTCTCGAGGTCGCGGATTTCGCCGACCATGATGACGTTGGGGTCTTGCCGCAAAATATGGCGCAGGCCGACGGCGAAGGTGAGGCCGATGTCCGAACGGACGGCGATCTGGTTGATGCCTTTGAGTTCGTATTCGACGGGTTCTTCAATCGTGATAATGCGCTTCTGCACCGAGTTGATAGAGCTGAGGAACGCGTAAAGCGAGGTGGACTTGCCGGAGCCGGTCGGGCCGGTGACGAGGAAGATGCCGTGCGGCTTGACGATGATTTCGCGGATGGCGTCCTCCTCCATCTTGGAGAAGCCGAGCTTGTCGAGGGACAGAAAAATTTTTCCGCGCGTGAGCAAGCGGAGCGAGACGGATTCGCCGTAAACGGTGGGGACGGTAGAGACGCGGATGTCGATCTCCTCGCCTTTGATGCGGACGTTGATGCGGCCGTCCTGCGGGAGGCGCTTTTCGGAGATGTTCATGCCGCTCATGACCTTGATGCGGGAGATGAGCGCGGCCTGGTAGCGCTTGAGCTGCGGCGGCAGCGGGATCTGGTGCAGGATGCCGTCGATGCGGTTGCGGATGCGCAGCTCGTCCTCGGCGGGCTCGAAATGGATGTCCGTGGCGCGGTCCTTGTAGGCTTCCCAGATGATCTGGTTGACGAACTTGATGACGCTCGCCTCCTGGTCGCCTTCGGTGATTTCCTTGTCGATGATCTCGTCCAAAGCCATCGCGTCGTTGTCGCCGAGTTCGTCAATCGTTTCGGCGCCGACGCCGTAATATTTTTTCAGGGCCTTCTCGATCTCGACTTTGGGGGCGAGGGCGAAGCACACGGGGCTTTGGGCGTCGAACCGCACGGCGTTGAGCATGGCGGTGTCGAACGGATTGCTGACAGCGACCTGCAATACGCCGTTGTCCAGCGCGACGGGCATGATGGCGTGCTGGAAGGCGATCTTGGTGGAAATCTTGGAGCGGACTTCGGGGGCGATGGCGAGCTTGGGGAGGTCGAGGAACGGCCAGTTGAGCCGCCTGGCCAGGGCTTGCAGGAATTGCTCCTCGGTCAGGCCACGCTCGCGGCAGATGAAGTTGAGCAGCGGTTCCTGGGAGCCGCTTTCCGCGGCCACGCCCCATGCGGTGCGCCACTCATCGAATTGAGCGGGCGCGGCGAGCGTGGTCTCGGCCAGCAAATCTTTGATGGAGGCAAATGCCATGTTATTTCAACCGTCTTTGCTGCGCTCCGACGCAGCAGGCCCGTTTGGGTCACGGTGACACAGATACGAACACGCAAAGTGCCTGAAAGTTGCGGGTTTGGGAAACAATTTGCGCGGGAAACGGGGCCGGGCCGCAGGCCGGCGCCAGCCCGGACGCTCCCTTTCCAGATCGGTGCCGCCCGTGAATCCGGGCTAATCGCCGCCGCCGCCGCCGGGGTCGCCGACGCCTTCGATGAGCTTGACCAGGGGGAGGAACATGGCGATGACGATACTGCCGACGATCAACCCGAGGACGATGATCATGATGGGCTCCAAGAGGGAAGTCATGGCGGCCACGGCGTTGTCCACCTCTTCGTCGTAGTTATCGGCGATTTTCAACAACATTTCGGGCAGGGCGCCGGTTTGCTCGCCGACGTCCACCATGCTGATGACCATGGGCGGGAAGACGCCGGAGGATTCGAGCGGGGCGGTGATGGTTTCGCCCTGTTTCACGCTGTCATAGACGCCATTGATGGAGTTGGCGATGATGACGTTGCCGGAGGTTTCGCGGACGATCTGGAGGGCCTGGAGGATGGGGACGCCGCTGCTGACGAGCGTGCCCAAGGTGCGGGTGAAGCGGGCGATGGCGAGCTTGCTGAACACGGGGCCGAGGACGGGCATCTTGAGCTTGAACTTGTCGAAAGCGTGCCGGCCGAACTTGGTCTTGATGAACATCATGAAGGCGATCACGCAGACCACCACGATGCCCATGGTGACGAGGATGTTGTTCTTGATGGCGTCGCTGATGGCGAGGACGAAGAGGGTGAACCCGGGCATGGAAGCGCCGTCGAGCAGGCCGGCGAAGACTTCCTTGAATTTCGGGATGACGAAGACCATCAGGACGCCGACGATGGCGACGGCCACGACGATGACGGCGACGGGGTAGAACATGGCGGCGATGACCTTGCCTTTGATCTTCTGCGCCTTTTCCATGAACAGGGCGAGGCGGTTGAGGACGATTTCAAGGACGCCGCCGAGTTCGCCGGCCTTGACCATGTTGACGTAAAGCTTGTTGAAGACCTTGGGGTGCTGGGCGAGGCCTTCGGAGAAGGTGCTGCCGCCTTCGACGGCGAGCGAGAGTTTGACGATGATTTCGCGGAGGTTGACGTTGCGTTCCTGTTTTTCGAGCACGCGCATCCCGCGCAACAGGGGCAAACCGGCGTCCACCAGCGTGGCCAGCTGCCGGGTGAAGGTGCACAGGACTTTGGACTTCACGCCGCCGCCGAGGAACGGGATCTTGAGGTTGATGTTCATCCCGCCGCCTTTTTTCTTGGCGGCGGGGCGGGCGGTGACGGTGGCGGTCTTGGTTTTCTTCTCGGGCTTTTCGGCGGCGAGTTCGGAAATCTTGAGGGGGTAAAGGCCCATTTCCTTGACGCGCCCGATGGCTTCCTTCTGGTCGGCAACGTCCAAGGTGCCCTTGGTCTCCTGGCCGCCCTTGTCCATCGCGACGTAAGTAAATTTAGGCATAGCGGGTGCGGGGCTTAGGTGTATTTGACGACTTCTTCGATAGTGGTATCACCATCGAAGATGCTGCGCAAGCCGTCCTCCCGCAGGGTGACCATGCCCAGCTCCACGGCTTTCTGCCGGACGACGAGGGTGGGCGCGCGGTCGTTGATCAGCGCGCGGATGGCGTCGCCGATGGCGAGCAGCTCGTAGATGCCTTTGCGGCCCTTGTAACCGGTGTCGTGGCAGGCGCCGCAGCCGCGGCCGTAATAAAAGACTTTATCGCCGAGATCGTGCGGGGAGAGGTTGAGCAGCGAAAGTTGCGCTTCGGTCGGTTCGAACGGGGATTTGCAATCCTTGCAGACACGGCGCACGAGCCGCTGGCCGAGCACGGCGACGAGCGTGGAGGAAATGAGGAACGGTTCGACGCCCATATCCACGAGGCGGGTGACGGCGCCAGGGGAATCATTGGTGTGCAGCGTGCTCAAGACCAAGTGACCGGTGAGCGAGGCTTGGATGGAGATCTGGGCGGTCTCGAGGTCGCGCATTTCGCCGACCATGATGATGTCCGGGTCCTGCCGCAGGAAGGAGCGGAGCGCCTTGCTGAAGGTCATGCCGGCGGCTTCGTTCACGGCCACCTGCATGATGCCTTCGATGTCAAACTCGACCGGGTCCTCGGCGGTGAGCAGCTTGGAATCAATCGTGTTCACCCGCCGGAGGCAGGAATACAGCGTGGTGGTCTTGCCGCAACCGGTGGGGCCGGTGACGACGAAGATGCCATTGGGCCGCTGGATGACTTCGGTGACGTAGTTGTAGATGTCCTTGGGGAAACCCAGGGTTTCCAGCTCGAGGTTCACGGCGGAACGGTCGAGCACGCGCAGCACGATGGATTCGCCGAAGGCCGTGGGCAAAGTGGAGATACGCAGGTCGATGCTGCGTTTGCCGATGGGGATGGTCATGCGCCCGTCCTGCGGGAGCCGCCGCTCGGAGATGTTCAGGTTGCCCATGATCTTGAGGCGGGAGGTGACGGGCAGGGCCAGGTGCTTGGGGGGCGGGGCCATCTCGTAGAGCGCGCCGTCCACGCGGTAACGGATCTTGAACTCGTCCTCGAACGGCTCGAAGTGGATGTCGGAAGCGCGGTCCTGGATGGCCTGCGTGAGCACCATGTTGACGAAGCGGACGATGGGCGCGGCTTCCGCGAGGTCGGCGGCGGCTTGTTCATCGGCGGCGGCGGCGGCGGCTTCCTCGGCGAGGGAATTATCGGCGCC
>JAFMIX010000008.1 GCA_017853785.1 Verrucomicrobiales bacterium | reverse complement strand
TGGCGCAATGGCTGATGGTCAACGTCTGCATCGCGCGCGTGACGGCGACGTAGAACAGCCGCCGCTCCTCGTCCATCGTGCCTTCCACCTTGGAGCGCGAGTGCGGCAGCAAGCCATCTTCCAGCCCGACGATGTAGACGTGCGGGAACTCCAGCCCCTTGCACGAGTGCATGGTGATGAGCGTGACGGCGTCGCCGGCGTTTTCCTTTTCCTCCTCGCGATCGCTGTCGAGGGTCATGTCTTCGAGAAATTTTTCCAACCGTTCGGCGAGGGGTTTTTCGGTGATGGCGCCGGTGGAATAATTGTCGAGCGTGGCGATGAGGTCGAGCAGGTTGCGGACGCGGCTTTCGGCGGCTTCCTTGTCCTTCTCGGAACGGCGGAGTTCGTTGAGGTAGCCGGTCTCGTCAAGAAAATGCTTGGCCCAAGCCTGGCCGGAAACGGAACTGCCGAGTTCGCCGCGCGTGCGCTCGATGAAGGCGACGAAGGCCTCCACGCATTCCCGGGTTCGCGGCTGGAGCGTGGTGGTGACGAGCGGATTTTTCATCGCGGCATAGACGGAGCACTTGCGGTCATGGCTCGCGCCGAGGAGGCGTTCCATCGTCACGTCGCTCAAGCCGCGCGCAGGGGTGTTGGCGATGCGCAGGAGGCTGATGTCGTCGTGCGGGTTGATGAAGGTCTTGAGGTAGGCGAGGAAATCCTTGATCTCGCGCCGGTCGAAAAAGCTTTGCCCGCCGATGAGATGGTAGCGCACGCCGGCGGTGCGGAGCGCGGTCTCGATGGGGCGCGACTGGATGTTCGTGCGGAAGAGAATCGCCTGCGTGCCCCACGGCGCGCGCTGGGTCATGCGGGCGTATTCGATCAGCTCGACGACGGTGCGGGCCTCGACTTCGTCGCTCTCGAAAGCGTGGAGGGCGATTTTCGCGCCGCTGCCTTTCTGCGACCAGAGGGCTTTGGCGCGGCGGCGGGCGTTGTTCTTGATGACGGCGTTGGCGGCGTTGAGGATGGTGGTCGTGGAGCGGTAGTTTTGCTCGAGCTTCACGATTTTCACCTCGGGATAATGTTTTTCCAGGTCCAGCAGGTTGGCGATTTCCGCGCCGCGCCAGCCGTAGATGCTTTGGTCGTCATCGCCGACGACGCAGAGGTTGCGATGCTCCTTGGTGAGCAGATGCACCAGCTCGAACTGCGCGGCGTTTGTGTCCTGATATTCGTCCACCATGACGTAACGGTATTTGGCGCGGCAGGCTTCGAGGGCGTCGGGATGTTCCTTGAAGAGGCGGAGCGTGAGGAGGATGAGGTCGTCGAAATCCACGGCGTTGCAGGCGTGGAGGGCGGATTCGTAGCGCTTGCGGACGTGCTCGGCGAGGGCGTGGATGCTGGGGTCGCCGAAAATCTTGGCGCGCTCGCCGCCGTTCTTGAACTTGCTCAACATCGCAAGCACCGCGCCGGGGTCGGTCTTTTCGCCCTTGGCGGAGATGCTGGAGAGGATTTTCTTGATGGCGCCGAGTTGCTCGGATTCGTCGTAGATGACGAAGTTGCGCTTGTAGCCGAGTTTCTCGATGTGCTGGCGGAGAATGCGGACGCAGAGGGAGTGGAAGGTGCAAATTGTCGGGCGATTCGCTTTGTCCTCGGGCGTGTCGGCGCGCCGGCGGGGGAGGAGCTTGTTCACGCGCTCCTGCATCTCGCGTGCGGCCTTGTTGGTGAAGGTGACGCCGAGGATGTTGCCGGGCGCGATGCCGCGTTCGACCATGTGCGCGATGCGGAAGGTGATGACGCGCGTCTTGCCCGTGCCCGCGCCGGCGAGAATCAAAACCGGGCCGCGGAGGGTCTCCACGGCGAGGCGCTGCTGCGGGTTTAGGGTGGCCAGATTCAACATCGGGCGCGGAGTCTAGGGCGTGGCCAATCGAAGGCAAGCGGAATGGATTTGGCGGCGAAAGCATGGTTGCAATCGCCGGTGGCCGTGCCAGAAGAACAGTTGTTCCGGCGAATTAGCTCGCTACGTTAGGTGGTTTCAGCGACCATGCTCCCATGACTGCAACCAAGCCGAAGCGTCCCGCCACCCGCCAGCCGCTCGCGACCGGTCAACTCTGGCGACTGGGCGATGCGAATCTTAAGGTGGAAATGGTCGGGAAATTGCTTGTTCACTACAAGCTGGCCAAGCCCAATGCCGTCCGCGTGGCCACTTCCATTTCCAGCATCACCACGCTGGAAAAATACATGAAGGCCAACAAGGCCATTCTTATCCAGCAGTGACCCCGTGCTGCTGAGGTTTCCGGTTGCTTCCAATTTGGGCCGTCCTCGCCCGTGTTCCCGGGACTCTATTATGTGTTTTCATCCATCTTGGCATGCTCAAAGAGGAAATGGGCTCGCGGTGGATTATGTCCAGCGTTGATTCACTGATTGACTCTTCCGAGTCCGGTTGCTTTGAAATTCAGATTTGAAAACTAGCTCGCAGCACAACGAATAAGCTTGCCGTTTATTCGGGGCTTTCCAAAATGTGCACGGGTTATACGCCAATGTAGCTCAGTGGTAGAGCAACGGTTTCGTAAACCGTAGGTCGTGGGTTCAATCCCCACCATTGGCTCCATTCTTTACCGCAATCAAAAATTTTCCGGTGCTTCTCGGAAATCCGGCTCGGTTCATTGAATGAACTAATCTGTCTCATTAACAACATCCAAAACGGCGGTTTCTTGCAAACTTTTCTTGCGGTTTCCTGCCCCGGCGTTAAACATCTGCCCGCGCAAAAAGGAAGCGCCCATGATTCACCCAGAAAATTGAGTCCGGCGCACGTATTGAAACAATTTTACGGTCAGAAATTAATCTAGATGTCAGCAATTTTCCCTAAGTGGACGAATCGGTTGCCCCTGATGATTGTCGTCGGAGTTTTATTGGGCGGGGCCGGCGTCACGGCCGGGGTGTGGTACTACTTCACGCCGAAATATACCCGGGTCGGTTATCAGCCGATCCAACCCGTCCCGTTTTCCCACGCCACGCACGTTGACCAGATGGGCATCGACTGCCGCTATTGCCATAGTGCGGTGGAAAAATCCTGGTATTCCAATATCCCTGCCGCCAGCTTGTGTATGAACTGCCACAATCAGGTGCTCAAGGATGACCCCCGCCTCGCGCTCGTCCGGGAAAGCGCCCAGAGTGGGAAGCCCATCCCGTGGGTGCAGGTGCACAAAACCCCCGAATTTGTCTATTTCAATCACGCCGTGCACGTTAACCGCGGCGTCAGCTGCTACGAGTGCCACGGGGAGATCAACAAGATGGAGGAAGTCCATCACGCGAAGCCGTTGAGCATGGCCTTCTGCCTCGATTGCCACCGTGACCCTGCCGCCAAACTCCGGCCGCCGGACAAGATTACCGACCTCGATTGGCGTCCCGAAAGTCCCGAAAAGCAGCGGGCCATGGGCGAGAAATTTGTGCACGACTGGAAAGTCCAGTCGCTGGAAAGCTGCTCCGCCTGTCACCGATGAGCAAAACCATCCCCCCAACCTGTACCGAACCGCAGACCGGCCCGAAATACTGGCGCGGTCTCGATGAACTCGCCGAGACGCCGGAGTTCAAATCGTGGGTCGAACGCGAGTTTCCTGCTGGCGCGAGCGAACTCTCCGACCCCGTCACCCGTCGTAATTTCGTCAAAATCATGTCCGCCTCGTTCCTGCTTGCGGGCGTGGGCTTGGGCGCGAGCGGTTGCCGTCGGCCCGAGGAGAAGATTCTGCCCTTCTCGCGCCTGCCAGAAGGTTACGTCCACGGCGTCGCGCAATTTTTCGCCACCGCTTTTCCCACGCGCCACGGCGCGATTCCGCTGCTCGCGAAGTCCAACGACGGCCGTCCCACGAAGGTCGAAGGCAACTCCGGCCATCCCGATAGCAACGGCGGCACCGACCGCTTCGCGCAGGCGTCCATCCTAAATCTTTACGACCCCGACCGCGCCATCCGTTACACCAAGGGCGGTACTGTCGCCACCAAGGCAGCGGCATTGGATCAGTTGACCGCGCTCTCGCAACAAGCCGAAGCGAACCAGGGCGCGGGCCTTTGCTTTCTTGTCGAACGCAGTTCGTCTCCTTCGCGCGCCCGCCTGCAGAAGCTCATCCAGACCAAATTTCCCCAAGCCCGATGGTTCGTCTATGAGCCGGTGGATTTCGATATCCACCGCAATGCCGCGTCCATTGCCGCCGGGCAGCCGGTCACGCCGTATTTCAAATTGGACAAGGCCAAGCGCATCCTGTCGCTCGACTGTGACTTCATCGGCGCGGAAGAGGACAATCACCGTTTCATCCGCGACTTCGCCAAGGGGCGCAAGATTGAAGGCCACGCGTCGAAAAAGGACGAGGAACTCATCAACCGCCTCTACGTGGTCGAGAGCCTGATGTCGTTGACCGGCGCGAATGCCGACCATCGCCTGCGCGTTCCGTCCAGCCAGGTCTTGCAGGTCGCCGCTGCGCTCGCAGCGGAAATCGTCAAGCAGGGCAATGCGGAATTCGCCAACCTCGCCGCGCAGGTCGGCAAGCCTGCGGGCGTGGATGCCAAATGGATTTCCGAGTGCGCGAAAGACCTGATTGCCCACGCCGGCAAGGCCGTTGTCGTCGCGGGTTATCGTCAGCCGCTGGCCGTGCATTTGCTCGCCGATGCCATCAACTACGCGCTCGGGAGCATCGGCCACACCGTCGTGTTCCAGCCCGACACCAGCGTCGGTGCCGGCACGCTCGCTGAACTTGCCACCGCGCTCAATGCCGGCCAGGTGGAATCACTTGTCATTCTTGGCGGCAACCCCGCCTACAACGCGCCCGTCGAACTCGATTGGGCCAAACTCCAGAGCAAGGCCAAGTCCGTCGTCCGGCTGGGTTATTACGAGGACGAAACTTTCGCCGCCACCACGCGGGCGACCGACTGGCACCTGCCGCTCGCGCATTATCTTGAATCGTGGGGTGACGTCCGCAGCAGCGACGGCACCCTCGTTTCCATTCAGCCGCTGATCGCGCCGCTGTTTGATGGCCTGACCGAACTGGAAGTTCTCGCGCGCCTCGCTGGGTTGGTCGCGACCAGTCCCTACGAAATCGTCCGCGAAACTTTCCGCGGCCTGAGCGCAGGCTGGGGTTTTGAAGAAAGCTGGAATCGTTTCTTGCACGACGGCTTTTACGCCGTAAAGAAGACGGATGTCGTGGTCGCTGCGCTCAACTGGGCGGGCATCAACAAGGAGCTTGGTGCGGTCAAGCCTGTCCCCGCGCCCGGCAAGGACAGTCTCGAAGTCATCTTCCACCGCGACTATCGCGTGGACGACGGCCGTTATAACAACAACGGCTGGTTGCAGGAATTGCCCGACCCGATCACCAAGATCGTCTGGGAAAACGTCTTTCTGTTGAGTCAAAAAACTTGGGAAGCGTTTGGCTTCACTCAAAAGGACAACGAAAGCGGAAACGCCTATGTGCCGTGGGTGAAATTGACCCTGAATGGCCGCAGTGTGGAAGGCCCCGCGTGGCTGGCTCCCGGTCAGGCGGACAACACGGTCGGCGTCGCCCTTGGCTACGGTCGCACCAAGTCCGGTCGCGTCGGCAACGGCGCGGGTTTCAATGCCTACGCGTTGCGCACTGCTGACGCGCCCTATATCGCTGCGGGCGGAAAACTTTCCGCAACGGGCGCCAAGCCTTACCCCGTTGCCACCACGCAGAGCCACTGGGCGATGGAAGGCCGTCCGGTCGTGCGCGAGGCGAACGTGGCGCAGTATGCCGAGCGGCCTGATTTTGCTAAGGGCATGAACATGCCCGAACCTCCCGGCGGCGATCAACCGCTTTACCCGAATCCGCTCGATGTCCCGGACAGGAATGGCGTGAAGCCGCGCGACAAGTCGCCGCACGCTTGGGGAATGTCCATCGATTTGAATTCCTGCGTCGGTTGCTCCTCCTGCATGGTCGCGTGCCAGGCCGAGAACAACGTGCCCATCGTCGGCAAAGACCAGGTGGGCCGCAGTCGCGAGATGCATTGGCTGCGCATTGACCGTTATTTCACCGGCAGCGTGGAGAACCCCCAGGTGGTCACCCAGCCGATGCTTTGCCAGCACTGCGAATCCGCGCCGTGCGAATCCGTCTGCCCCGTCAACGCGACGGTGCACGACGAAGAAGGTTTGAACGTGATGGCGTACAACCGCTGCGTCGGCACACGCTATTGTTCGAACAACTGCCCGTACAAGGTGCGGCGGTTCAATTATCTCGATTACAACAAGCGCCCGCTCGACAAGCTCAAAGGCCCGTTCTTCAGCACGCCGCTGCTCAACACCGTGGACGGCGAATGGGAACTGGCGCGTTGGTGGCGCGACCCGGCGCGCGGCATCCGCCCGAACGACGAATGGGAGCTGCTCAAGCTCGCGAAGAATCCCGACGTGACCGTGCGGATGCGCGGCATCATGGAGAAATGCACCTTCTGCATCCAGCGCATCGAAGGCGCGAAGATCGCCCAGAAGGTCAAGGCCGGGGCAAGCGCCGATGTGGAAGTGCCCGACGGCACCTTCACCACCGCCTGCGCGCAGGCGTGCCCGGCGGAAGCCATCGTCTTCGGCAACGTCAAGGATCCGCACAGCCGTGTCTCGAAGCTGAAGGCGCAGGAACGTGATTATTCCGTGTTGGAATTTTTGCTCACCAAGCCGCGCACGACCTACCTCGCGCGCGTGCGCAACCCGAATCCCCAGATGCCGGATTATACGAAAGCTCCCGCGAGTTTTGAGGAGTGGGAAAAGAAGGGCAACCATCTCGTCCACCACGGCCACCATGACGCCGCCCCGCATCACGCGGCGGAGAAGGGAGCGCACTGATGTCCGCTGAAACCCAAATCCAGGCCCCGCAGCCGCCCGCCGAACTCCGGCGTGAACCGCTCGTCACCAACAACCGCAACGTCGGCTGGATCTCCGACCAGGTCGCGGCCATCATCGAGGGCAAGACGCCCGCATGGTGGTGGGCGGCTTTCATCCCCAGCTTCCTGCTCATGTGCCTGCTGGGCGCGCTGCTCGCCTACAAGACCTCCGTCGGCGTCGGCGTCTGGGGCAACAACCATCCCACGATGTGGGGCTGGGACATCATCAACTTCGTCTGGTGGATCGGTATCGGCCACGCCGGCACGCTCATCTCGGCAATTCTCTTCCTGCTGCGCCAACGCTGGCGCACGGCGGTGAACCGCGCTTCCGAAGCCATGACCATTTTCGCCGTGATGTGCGCCGGTATTTATCCGGCATTGCATACGGGCCGCGAATGGCTGGACTGGTTCCTGTTCCCCATCCCGACCTCGAACGCGCTCTGGCCGCAGTTCCGTTCGCCGCTGATGTGGGACGTGTTCGCCGTCTCGACCTACTTCACGGTGTCGTGCCTGTTCTGGTATGTGGGCCTCGTGCCCGACCTCGCCATCTTCCGCGACCGCGCGAAGACGAAAATCCGGAAATTCCTCTACGGCCTGTTCGCGCTCGGCTGGACCGGCTCGAACCGCCACTGGAGCAATTACGAGAAGTGTTACCTCATCCTCGCGGGCGTCTCCACGCCGCTGGTGTTGTCTGTGCACTCCATCGTCTCCTTGGACTTCGCGGTGTCGCAGTTGCCGGGCTGGCACACGACCATTTTCCCGCCGTATTTCGTCGCGGGCGCGGTGTTCTCCGGTTTCGGCATGGTGCTGACGCTGCTGATTCCGCTCCGCAAGATGTGCAAGCTCGAAGACATCATCACGATGCGGCACATTGACCTGATGTGCAAAGTGACGCTCGCGACCGGCAGCATCGTGGGTTACGCCTACATCATGGAATTGTTCATCGCGTGGTATTCCGGCAGCCCGTATGAGCGCTACGCCTTCCTCAATCGTATCCACGGCCCGTATGCTTGGGGTTACTGGACGATGATGGGCTGCAACGTCATCCTGCCGCAATTGTTCTGGTTCAAGAAAATCCGCCAGAACCTGCTCATCGTCTTCATCGCGTCCATCCTCGTGAACATCGGGATGTGGTTCGAGCGCTTCGTCATCATCGTGATCTCGTTGCACCGCGACTTCCTGCCGAGCAACTGGGGTTACTTCCTGCCGAGCTGGGTGGACATCGGCACGTTCCTCGGAACGTTCGGATTGTTCTTCACCTTGTTCCTGCTGTTCATGCGCTTCCTGCCGATGATTGCGGTCTCGGAAGTGAAGGGCATCACCCCGCAAGCGGATCCGCACCATCCGCTGGGCGGCGCGAAAGGAGGGCATCACTGATGAACTCAAAAGCTTACGGCATTCTCGCCGAATACGAAACGCCCGCCGACATCATGCACGCAGCGGAAAAAGTTCGTGATGCAGGTTTCCGCAAGTGGGATGTGTTTACCCCGTTCCCCATCCACGGCATGGACCACGCGATGGGCCTGAAGAATTCCAAGGTCGGCTGGTTCGGCTTCTGCGGCGGCCTCTGTGGTTACACGACCGGCATGCTGCTCATCTGGTTCACCAACGCGTTCGATTATCCGCTCATCGTCGGCGGCAAGCCGATGTTCAGCCCGTATAGCGCGTTTCCACCCTCGTATGAGTTGACGATCCTGTTTACCGCGTTCGGTTCCATCGGTGGCATGATGTTCCTGAACCGCCTGCCTCGCCTGCACCACCCGCTGCTCAAGCACGCGCGGTTCGAGGCGGCCACGCACGACAAGTTTTTCCTCGTCATCGAGACGGCGGACGTGAAGTATGACGCCGCCGCAACCCGCAAGCTGCTGGAAGCCACCGGCAGCAAGCACATCGAAATGGTGGAGGAATAACGATGCGCTATTTTCTTCTCATCTTCGCCCTCACGGTCGCCCTGGTGGTGGTCATCGCTGGCCAACGCGGCGACCTCTCGCGCCGCCGTCCCATCTCGATCATCCCCGACATGGACAAGCAGATGAAGTTGCTGCCTCAGAAGGACGACACTTTCTTCGCCGATGGTCGCAGCTCGCGCTTGCCGGTGCCGGGCACGATTGCGCAGGGCGCTCCGTATCAAGATTGGCCGCAATACACCGGACGCGTCACCGGGCTGACCAACTTCGTGGAAAACATCCCCGTGCCGGTCACGGAGCAATTGATGGCGCGCGGCAAGCAGCGCTATGAAATCAACTGTCTTCCCTGCCACGGGCCGCAGGCCGACGGCAACGGGATCACCAAGAAATACGCCATGGCTGTCGTTGCCAACCTGCACGAAAAGCGCATCGTGCTCATGCCCGACGGCGAGATTTTCAACACCATCACTCACGGCAAAGGCCTCATGGGCGCCTATGGCGCGAACATCGTGCCGGAAGACCGCTGGGCGATCATCGCCTACCTGCGGGCGTTGCACCGCGCACAACTCGGCGTGATGGAGGATGTTCCGGTGGAGCATCAGGCCACCCTGAAAAAATGATATGAGTTCGCATCGTTCACAATCTGCGGCGCCGTTGGATCTGTCCAAGTGGCGCAAGGTGCCGAACCTGTTGATCGGGGTCGGCGGTCTGCTCGCGCTCATCGGGCTGGTCGTGAGTTTGAAGCTCGATGCCGGGCGCGAGTTTGGTTTCGCCTGGCTGGTGGCCTTCATGTTTAGTTTCAGCATCTGCATCGGGGCCTTGTTCCTCGTGATGGCGCATCATCTGTTTGATGCGAGCTGGTCGTTGCCGATCCGCCGCATCAGCGAAAACATCGCCAGCCTCCTGCCGTGGATGGCGTTGTTCTTCATTCCCGTCGCGCTGCTGGCGCCGAAGATGTACGCGTGGATGAGTGTCGCCGACCCCGTGGCCGACCACGCCCTGCACGCCAAGGCGCCGCTGTTCACCAAGTGGGGCTTCTACGGCTCGTCCGCTTTGATTTTTGGGGTCTTGAGCTGGGTTGCGCTCGGCCTCCGCAAATGGTCGGTCGCGCAGGACCAGACCGGCGCGGCGGAGTGCACGCACAAGATGCGCGGGTTCGCCTACGTCGGGATTTTCTTCTTCGCCTTCCTCGTCACGCTCGGCACCATCATGTGGATGAAAGGCCTCCAGCATCAATGGTTCTCCACGATGTATGGGGTTTGTTATTTCGCCGGCAGCGTATGGCTCATGCTGGCCACGGTCTACTTCATCACCCTGTCGCTCTCCCGGATGAATGTGCTCAAGGCCGTGTTGCACCAGCATCAATTCTACTACCTCGGCACGCTGTTCTTCGCGTTCACGGTGTTCTACGCATATGTCAACTTTTCCCAGTACTTCATCATCTGGAACGCCAATATGCCGGAAGAGACCTTCTGGTATCTCCAGCGCGAACACGGCAACTGGTTTCTCGTGAGTCTCGTCATCATCTTCGGCCACTTCTTCCTGCCGTTCCTGCTGCTGCTGCGGATCGATATGAAGGAAAACTTCAAGGTCATGGCTTTCTTTGCAGGGTGGGCGTGGCTGATGCATTTCGTGGACATGACCTTCCAGATCCTCCCCGTGGCGCATCCCGCTGGTTTTCCGCTCAAGTGGATCTGGCTCTCGCTCGGCTGCACCGCCTTCATCGTCGGCTGCCTCGCCAAGCTTTACCTTGCGAAATCTGCCGGTGCCGCGCCGTATCCGCTGAAGGATCCGCGGCTGGCGGAAGCGCTGGGCCGACTCGAACCGACCACCCCCATCTCCGGCGGCAACGTCGAGGACGTGGACGATTACGACGACGCCGAATTGAAAGATGTTCATACTCAATCACCGGGAGGCAAATAAGTGAGCGACGAATCCCAATCCAGTTGCGCGCCTGCTGGCGGCGGCGAATCCGGAAAGTTTTGTCAGAGCCGCACCGTCATTTATGGTGTGGTCATTCTCGGCACCTTCCTCCTCGCCGCCGCACTTGTCTGGGCCATGATCCATTACACCAAGCCCGCGCCGCTCACCGAAGATCGCGTCGCGCTGCGCAAAAAAAATCTCGCCGAACTTCGCGCCCTCAACGCCGAAGCCCTCGCCAACTACGGCTGGATGGACCAAGGTAAAGGCATCGTCCGCCTCCCCATCGAACAGGCGATGAAACTTACCATCGCCGAGTGGCAGAATCCGGCGGCGGGCCGCGCCAGCCTGATTGCCCGCGTGGAAAAAGCCACGGCCGTCCCGCCCAAAGCTCCGGAAAAGCCGAGCGCGTTCGAGTGATCCTGCCGGTTGCCACTGGATGAGCGCTTGCCCCACAACTTTGCCGACTTCCCGCCCGACCGAGGCTTGCCCTGCCGCCGATTGCGCGGACGTGAACGCCTCGTGCCGCCTGCCGGTGCTGACGCTCTTCGCGGGCGCGGCTTTCTGGCTCGTGGTCGGTGCCGGGTTTGCGCTCATTGCCTCCATCAAGTTTCACGCGCCCGGTTTTCTCGCAGACTTCGCCCCTCTCACCTACGGTCGCGTCCATCCCGCGCACCTGAACGCGCTGGCCTACGGCTTTGCCGTGCAGGCCGGTCTCGGCGTGACCCTCTGGATTCTGGCGCAGACCAGCAAGGCCCGCCTCGCGCTGCCCGGTGGCGTATTCATCGGCGCGCTCCTTTGGAATCTCGGCGTGCTCGTCGGCGTCGGTTCGGTTTTGGGCGGCGGCAGCACCGGGTTTGAATTTCTCGAATTCTCGCAGGCTGGTTCTGTCAGCTTGTTCTTCGCGTATCTCCTCCTCGCGCTCTCGGGTGTTCTGACCTTCGCCAATCGCACCGTGCCGAGCGCCTGTGTCTCGCAATGGTATCTGCTGGCCGCGTTGTTCTGGTTTCCGTGGATCTACACCACTGCGACGGCACTCATTGGCTGCGTGCCTGTGCGCGGGGTGACGCTGGCGGTCATCGCCTGGTGGTTTGCCAATAACTTCCTCTTCGTCTGGCTCGGCCTGATCGGGCTGGGCACCATCTTTTTCCTCGTGCCGAAATTCGCCGGGCGGTCGCTGCACAGCCGCCAGCTTGCGCTGCTGACCTTCGCCATTCTTCTGGGCTTTGGCGCTTGGGCGGGCATCCCGGCGAGTGCGCCTGTCCCCGCGTGGTTGCCGGCGTTGAGCGCGATGGGCGCGTTCCTGAGCCTGGTTGTCGTCATTGCCGTGGCTTTCAACCTCAAGCAGACCGTCGGCAAATATCTTTGCACCCGCAGCGAGCCTTCGCCGAAATTCATCGGCGCCAGCGTGTGGTTTCTGATGCTCTTCACGCTCGGCAACGCCACCACCGCTTGCGCCGCGGTCGCCGCGACTACCGGCTTCACCTGGCTCACGCCCGCGCTGACGCAGCTCGGCCTCTGCGGCTTTTTCGCCACGGCGATGTTCGGTGCGGTCTATTACATCGCCCCGCAGTTGACGGCGGCGGAAGGCTGTTGCGCGCGACCGGCTAAAATCCATTTCTGGCTGAACCTGCCCGGGGTGCTGTTCCTCGTCGGCCCGCTGGCCGTTGGCGGCATCAAGCAGGGGCTGGCTTTGAGTCATACGGCCACGCCGTTCGCGGATGTGACCAAGGCGACGCTGCCGTTCCTTCGCGCCAGCACGATGGGCGATCTGTTCCTGTTGCTCGGCGCGCTGTTGTTTTCCGTCAATCTCGGGCGGCTGATTTGCGGCTGCATCAAAAAATGCTGCGGCGCGGCGGGCTGCTGCCGCACCAAATCGGAGGTGGCGTCATGAACCGCGGCCCCGTCATTTTCTTCAGCGCGTTCCTGGCGTTCGCGATTTCGTTCTTTGCATTCGTGTTGCTGCCCCAGACCCAGATTGGCCGCCAGCCGCTTGCCACCGTGGACGGCGTCGCCAATGCTTATCCAGCCGCGCGGCCCGGGGAAGCCCATCAAGGTGCGGAAATCTATCGCGCGAATGGATGCGTCACCTGCCACAGCCAGCAGATCCGCCAGACCGGAAATGTCTTCGACGTGGTGCTCACCGATGCCGGCACGAATCTGACCGCCGTGTTGACCGCGATGAACAACCACCTCAACCCTGCGGTGGAATTTGCTCTGACCGACGTGACGAATGCCTTGCCGAAAACCATTCTCAAAGCCGTGCCGACCAAGGCCGCCGCCGAAGCCTTGAGCAAGAAATTCACCGAAGCTGGCGCGAAAACCGATTTGCGTGTCATGCCCGTCGGCCCGGACATTGCGCGCGGCTGGGGCTTGCGCCGCAGTGTGGCGGCGGATTATCTCTACGACACGCCGCCGCTCCTCGGCTCGCAGCGTGTCGGCCCGGACCTCGCGAATGTCGGGATGCGTCTGCCGGACGCCAACTGGCATCTTGTCCACCTCTACCAACCCCGCGCCGTGGTCAAAGATTCCGCGATGCCGCCGTATCGCTATCTTTTCACCACGCGTAAAATCGGCGCGACTCCGTCCGCCGACGCCTTGGTGTTCCCCGCCGGCTTCGGGCCGGAAGCGGGTTACGAAGTCATTCCCACCGATGCCGCCCGCGCACTCGTCGCCTACCTGCAAAGCCTGCGCGTGGATGCGTCGTTGTTTGAAGCGCCCATGACCGCGCCCGCCAAATGAACCCTGAACCGTCATCACCCTTGAATCAGGAAGAGGCTCCCGCGCCGATGTGGCTGATCGTGGTTTTCTCGCTGCTGCTCTACGCCGGTTTTCTCTACCTCGACCAAAACGGCGGCGGATTCAGCCCGCAGGTCTACGCCCCGTATCGCGACTTGGCTGACTTGAAGACCTACCAGCCTTCCCGGGGCGGCGACGATATCATCCGCCTCGGCGAACAGCGCTATGTTGCCACTTGCGGTCAGTGCCATCAGGCTTCTGGCTTGGGCGCGGTTGGACAGTTCCCGCCGCTCGCCGGCTCGGAGTGGGTCACCGAAAGCGATCCCGCCCGGCTCATCCGCATCTCGCTGCACGGCGTGCAAGGCCCGATCACCGTCAAGGGTCAGGAATGGAATCTCGTCATGTCGCTCAACGCCACTTCGCTCGGCATCGCCGACAAGGATTTGGCGGCCATCCTCACCTACATCCGGCAGGCGTGGGGCAACAAAGCTCCGGCAGTCAATGTCGAACAGGTCCAAGCCGTCAAAGACGAGACCAAGGGCCGCGCGGTGCAATGGACGACCGGCGAACTCAACGCCGTGCCCCTCAAGAAGTAGCCGTAATCGTCCCGCACTTGCCCTCCCGCTACGGAACAGTTGTGATTTTTTCGCACAAGCCATCACCCCAATCTTTTTCCATCCGATAGAAAAGGGAGGCTGCTTGGAAGGGTTGTGCGTCCAACGCTCAGCCATGCCGGTTGGAGCGCTGGCGTTGCGGTTTGGTATGTCCGGCGCGCAAGGGGTGACGCACCTGGTCATTCGGCGGACAAATTATCCTCCCCGTCCGGACGCCACTCAGTTATTTCTCCCGCATGACAACGCGATTACAGGACAAGTGGGTGCTTATCACCGGCGCTTCCAGCGGTTTTGGCGCGGAAGCGGCGCGGGCGTTCGGGGCGTGTGGCGCGAAGCTGCTCCTCGGCGCGCGGCGCGTGGACCGCTTGCAACAAGCCGCCGCCGAAGCCAGGCAGGCCGGCGCTGCCGCGGCGGAATTCCATGAGCTGAATGTCGCCAGCACTCCGAGCGTCGAGAAATTCATCGCATGGGCGAAGGCGCACGTCCAAAGCCCGACGTCCAAAGGCCAAGGTCTTCACGTGTTGATTAACAACGCCGGCGGCGCGCACGGGTTGGATACCGTCGCGGCGGGGAAGGACGCGGATTGGGAGGCGATGATCCAGTCCAACGTGCTCGGTGTCCTGCGCGTCACCCGCGCGGCGTTGCCGTTGATGCCGCATGACTGCGGCGCGAGCATCATCAATATCGGCTCCATCGCCGGGCACACGGCCTACGAGGGCGGGGCGGTGTATTGCGCGGCGAAGGCGGGGGAGCGGTCCATCACGCGAGCGTTGCGGCTGGAGTTGAACGGCACGGGCATCCGGGTGGGGACGCTGGATCCGGGTTTGGCGGAGACGGAGTTCTCCACGGTGCGGTTCAAAGGCGACACGGCACGGGCGAAAAATGTCTATGCCGGCATGACGCCGCTTACTGCTGCCGACATCGCGGAGACGCTCGTGTGGATGGCCAGCCGCCCCGCGCATGTGAACATTGACGAGATGTTGATCAAGCCCACCGATCAGGCGGCGATGCACAAAGTTCACCGGCGGAAAACTTGATCAATCCCGCGGCCAGAAGCGCAGCCAGAGGCGTTGCGGGGAGTTGATCAGCATTTCCATCAATAAGGCTTCCAAACTCGCCGCCTTGGGCTCATCCAGCCGCCGCGCGAGCGCAAACGTCAGCCCCATTACCACCGCTGCCGCTGCGAAGAAGATCGTGTAACGGTTCCAACCCAGCCCGAGAAAGGTTCCCTGTCGCGCGCCGATGAGGTCGATCAGCAATCCCCAGCCGACGGGTGCGAGCCCGAGCGCGACGCTGGCGAACACGGAGTAGAGCGCGAAGAAATGGTTGCGGCCTTGTGCCGGGACAATGGCCGTGGCGAGCCAGCTGTTGGCCATGCCCACGAGTGCGGCACTGAGGCCCATGAGGAATTGCAGCAGCAGGACCAGCGCCAGACTCGCCGTCAGCGCACCGCCCGCCAGCGCCATCCAGCCCGCAAGAATCACCAGCCACAGGCCAAAGGAAAAGCCGAGCACGGGTTTGCTGCCGAGGCGGTCGAGCCGCGAGCCGAACAACCACAGGCTGCTCAGTCCGCCCAGAAACGCAACGGAGGTGACGAAGAGAATTTTTCCCTCAGCCATCCCGGTCTCGGTCTTCAGGAACGCGACGGTGAACGCGGCCAGCCCGCCGTAGGCCACCGACCACGCGACGACGACGCGCAACAGTTTGCGGAACGGCGGATGGCGAAGCATGGCGAGCCAGGGAACGGGTTGCTGGGAAGCCCGGATTTCCTCCGGGATGGCTACGTCGGGCATGCGGTTAAGGAAGGCGAGGCTGATCACGCCGGTCACGGCGCTGAAGGCAAAGATGGCAGCAAATTGCCAGGGCTGCGGCGCGGCTCCAAGGCAGATCGCGGAAACGATTACGGTCAGGAAGCTGCCGAGGTTGACCATGGCGGCGTCGCGCGCGAAGTATTTGCCGCGGAAATGTTCCGGCACGAGCGCGGCGATCCACGGCAGCCACGCGCAACTGGAGATGCCGCGCACGAGGTTGAAGCCGAACAGCAGCGCCAGAACCAGCACCAAGCGCGTGGTGGCGTCCAGAAATCCGCTGGCCAGCGGTACCAGTGCCAGGCCGAAGATGAAGACGGTGCGCGTGCCCCAGCCGCCAAGCACGAAGCGTTTGTAGCCGATGCGGTTGATGTAGCTTGCCGCCGGAATCTGGAAGATGACCAGCAGCGGCATCATCCCCGCGATGATGCCCAGTACGGTGGCGCTCGCCCCGAGCGTTTTCGCGTAGAGAATCATCGGGCTGCCGAGGACGATCTGGAAGGACAGGCCGTTGAATAACGCGAACCGCCAGGCCGGATGCAATCCGGGCGGGGTGTGGTTGGCGGTGGTCGGCGGCGCGGTCATTTGCGCGGTGAATATCGGGATTCAAGTGGGTGTTTGCGAGTAGAATTCCGGGGGAAACATTTTCGCGGAGCGCTTCGTCTGGGAAGGGAGTCGGGGCTCAAGTTTGACAGTGCCGCCCGCCCCGCTTACTTTCAGCCCATCCCGGATATGAAGATGAATCACTTTGCCATTTTGGCGGTCATTGCCGGTCTGACGGCCAGTGCCGCGTTGGCAGCGGAGCCGCCCGCTCCCGTCATCACCAACTTCCACCTCAACGGCGTGCAAAAGAATCTCCGGTTCGCCCCGTATCCAGCGGCGGCGGCTTACACGATATTGAGCACGACGAATCTCGCGCAGCCGTTCGTTGCAAACACGAATTTCAGTTTCTCGCCTTACATCAGCAGCACCAACGCCAGCGGCACGAACTACGGTTACGAATGGCGGGCGACGAATGCAGCTCCGAAGGATGAATTCTACCGGGTCGCGGTCACGCCGCTCGCCAGCAACGCGCTGCTCACGGCGAACGTCTTGAACCGGCTCGCTTATGGCCCGACTCCGGATGAATTGGCGCGCGTCACGGCTATCGGTCCGCAGGCGTTCATCAGTGAGCAGCTCGCCCCGTGGACTTTGACCGAGACTGCCGAGCTGGCAGACACGAATATCGCCACTCTGGGCGCCCGGATGGCCGCGCCGAACGAAGTCATCACCACGAATCACCTGCGCCTGCCGGAATTCCGCGCGTGGCACGTCCTCCGCGCGGTGAATGCGAACCGGCAATTGATAGAAATTTTGCTGCAGTTCTGGGAAAATCACTTCGTCACCGAATTCGGCAAAAGCTATACTTGGTTGAACAACAACTACAGTATCGACGCCCGCCGCCGGTTCGCCGCCCAGATGGAATACGCCGAGAACCAGCGCTGGCGGGCGGCGTTGCTGAACCCGACCTGCACCTTTTACGACCTGTTAAAAATTTCCGCCGAGAGTCCCGCAATGATCATCTACCTTGATACCGTGGCCAGCGACGGGCGTACCGGTCGGGTGGCCAACGAGAATTACGCGCGGGAACTGCTGGAGCTCTTCTGCTTCGGCGTGGACAACGGCTACGACCAGAACGACATCACCGTGATGTCCCGCGCCTGGACCGGCTGGCGCGTCGAGATTGTGCATCCCACGAACGCCTTCAACCCGTTCGCCCCGCAGAGTCCCGTGACGCTGGACGGCACGGCCAATACCATCCGCACCAACCTTTACGGCGTATATGCTTTCAATTACCAGAACACCTTCCACAACATCTCGAACAAGACCGTCTTCCCCGGCAAGACCGTCCCCGCGCGGTTCGGTTCGCCGTGGGCGGGGACGAACTACCAGCTTGTCCTCACCAACGGCAGCACCACCAACGGGATCCAGGACGGCTACCAAGTCATCCAGCACATGGCCAACCAGCCATTCACCCAGGAATACATCAGCGTCAAACTCTGCCGGTTGCTGGTGCACGATAATTTCCCCAACCCCACCACGCTCACCAACCTTGCCGAATATGCCTATTACGATTACACCGCGCCCAACCTCTCGCCTGAAGCGCAACTCGTGCGTAACTGCATGATGGCGTGGGAAACCAATTCCCCGAAGGGCCAGGTCTGGAAAGTCCTGAAAGTCATCACCGATTCCGAACTCTTCCGCACCCACGCCGCCGCCCAGCAGAAGGTCAAGACGCCGCTTGAGTATCTCGTCAGCGCCGTCCGCGCGTTGCGTTCCAGCACGAATGGCAGCGGCCTGAACGGCAGCTTTACCGCCGATACCGACGGCCTCGCCATCAGCGGCAGCAACCTTAGCTTGGAAGATGGCGACTCTCCGCTCCTCCGCATGGGTAGCATGCGACTCTTTGACCGTGACGCACCGGATGGCTATCCGGAAGACGGCCCCTCGTGGATCAGTGCCGGCACACTGACCGAGCGCATCCGCTGGATCCAATCCTATTGCATCGCCAGCGGACAGACCGGCCACACCGGCAGCACCAATGACGCCGGCAACTCCGTCTGCAATCCCGTGCAACTCCTGCAGGCCAAGCTTCCGGCGGCAAGCTGGACCAACGCCACCGCCGTTGCCGATTACTTCGTCAACACGCTCTATCCCGGCGAGGGCGCGGGCAACCTCCAGCTCTTCCGCGATGCCGCCGTGAACTTCCTGAACACGAACGACACCAACGCCCCCTCCGCATTCTCCAGCCTCACCGTCAGCAGCACCGCCAACAGCACCTACGACAACCGCGTGCGCGGCATGGTCAGCCTGCTCCTCACCTCCCAGCGGTTCCACGAACAATAACCTCCGCCCTATGCACCACCTCAATCTCATCACGCGCCGGGGTTTCATGGAGCGCAATTTCAAGCTCGGCCTCGGCATCGCGCTCTCCACGCTCGTGGACATTCCGCTCGTCGTGAAGCGCGCCCTTGCCGCCAACAACATCGGCACCAACGGTAAGAAGATCCTCTTTATCTTCCTGCGCGGCGCGAACGACTCGCTCAACACCGTCATCCCCGCCCGCGATGACGGGATGTATGACTTCGCCACCGGCACCAGCTCCATCCGCCCGAACATCGGCATCCCGCTCGACCTTGGCGTCAATTACGCCACCGCCGCCGTGGACTTCCCCGCGAGTGGCACGACGAACGACACGTTCTATTACGCCAAAGCCCTCCGCGCTGGCAACGGCTTCGCTGCGCTCCATCCCTCGCTGAAATTTCTGGCCCCCGTCCTGAGCGCCGGCGACCTCGCCATCCTCCACCGCGTCGGCTACCCCGGGCAATCGCGATCCCACTTCGACTCGCAACGCTATTGGGAAAACGGCGCGCCCAACAACAACACCCTCCAAGAAGGCATCCTCTACCGCGCCATGATCGAATCCGGCCTCGCGGCGACCGCGCCCCTCACCGGCGTCTCTTTCCAATCCGCGTTGCCCCTCATCTTGCGCGGCTCGGGTGCGGCCATGACCAATCTGAACGACCCGCTCCGGTACAATCTCCTAGGCGTTCCCTATCCCACCGGCGAGGCCAAGGCCGATCGCGTGCTGGCGGCGGCCAACGATTTTCCCTACGCCGCCAAGCTCAACCGCGACCTCCTCTCGCTCCAATACAAAAACTTGAGTCAGACTTTGGATATCTTTGCCGGAATTGACTTCAACGAAACCACCGAGCAGTTGGTGGACGACCCCGACACCGATGGCAACACCGGGCACGCCTACAAGTTGTTTCCCACCACCAACGCCGAAAACGGCGGCGGCACTTCCAATAAATACGTCGTGGACACCGGCGCTTATGGGTTCTTCCGCAACCTCCGCGCTGCGGCGCTTGTGTTGAACAAGAGCGACGCCATTGTCGCCGGTACTGAGTTCGGCGGCTGGGACACCCATAATGTCCAGGGCAGCGTCACCGGCAATCATGCCAACCTGTTGCGCCGCGTCGGCTGGGCCATTTATGCGCTGCGGAAATATTTCACCCGCTACGGTCGCGGCAACAACGGCCCGTCCGCCACCAAGAAAGTGAACTGGGACGATATCATCGTTGTCACCCTCTCCGAGTTCAGCCGCACCACGGTCGAGAATGGCAGCGGCGGCACCGACCACGCCG
>JAFMIX010000186.1 GCA_017853785.1 Verrucomicrobiales bacterium | reverse complement strand
AATGACCGGATTTTTTGCTCAGCCAGAATCACAGCGCCCATGAAGTATATCGCCCTTGCCCTCGTTCTCGCCGGCACTGCCACCTTCGCCGACAGCACTGATCCCCTGGACGGTTACCAGACGGTGAAGACGGCGCAGACGGTAAAGCTAAAACCGCAAACAACCGCGGCGAGCGCGCGAGCGGGGCATCTCGGAGTTGCTTTGGAGGAGCACCGCAGCGGGAAGCTGGTTGTGACTGACCTGGAGCCCGGATCGCCCGCGGCCGCCGCCGGATTGCGGGCGGGGGATGTTCTCTTGAAAATCGGTGGCGCGACAGTGAAGTCGCTGGAAGCCGCCCGTGAATGGCTGCTGGCGCAGTCGCCGGGTGAGCCCAAGACGCTACAGATTTCACGCTCTGGCAAGAAGCTCTCTCTGCCTGTTGAGTTCAACCTGGTGAGTCGGCCGATGGCATTGGCCGAGCGCCGCGGATTGCTGGGGGTGCAAGTTGAAGGCAGCGAGGAGAACCCGGGTGTGCGCGTGACCCGCGTGACTCCAGGACTCCCCGCCGCGACTGCTGGCATCAAGTCCGGCGACGTGTTGATGAAGATTGATGGCGTCCCCCTGATCGGCAATTCGAGCCTGACTGAGCATCTGGCCACCCGGGAAGCCGGCGAAACGGTGAAGGTGACTTACCTGCGGGGCGAAGACGAAAAGGAGTTTGAAGCGCGGCTGCCCGAAGATCCGGCCGCGGATCGTGAAGTGACTTCCTTGCGACCGGTCTGGCGCAAGCCGGTCTTCCGGCTCGCCGTGGTTTGCGTGGAATTTGATGACATCAAGCACAACGCCAAGATTAGCGCAGCGGACTGGGAAAAGTTTTTCTTCAGCTCGGGTGTTTACCGTGAAACGACGAACGCCACGGGACAGCGGGTCTATGGCAGCGTGAACGACTATTACCGCGAGCTTTCGTGTGGGCTGTTTCAATTTGAAGGCCAGGTCTTTGACTGGTTGCAGGTGAAGAAAAAGCGGGCCGAGTATGCGCAGGGAACCGCCAACTCGCGGACACGCGCGGAGTTTTTTGGGGAGGTTTTCGATCTGTTGACCGCGCGCGAAGGCGGCAATGTTTTGCGGCAGTTCGACGGAGTCGCCGTGATCTACGCGGGGGAACGATATGCCACGGCTAACCGCGGCACGCTCTTCTGGCCGCATCGGTCTACGACCACTTACCACGGGACGCGCACTGCTTATGTGATCTGCCCGGAGGGCGGTCCGCGCATGGGTAACATCAGCGTGTTCTGCCACGAAGTGGGGCACATCCTGGGGCTGCCGGATCTCTACGCGCGGCCGGAAAATCCCGGTTCAGAGGGCGTCGGCATGTGGTGCGCGATGTCCAGCGCCGCCGGAGCGGGCCGTCCCCAACATTTCTCGGCGTGGTGCAAAGAGCGGCTCGGCTGGCTGCAACCTGCAGTCATCGATCCGACTGTGAAACAGAAACTCATCCTCAGTCCGGTTGAAAACTCGACGAATGAATGTTTCAAGGTTCTTCTACGGTCCGACGGCAGCGAGTACCTGTTGCTGGAAAATCGCACCAAGACCGGCTTCGACCGTAGCCTCGTCGGTGAAGGCCTGCTGATCTGGCGGGTGGTGGGCCAGCGTTTGATGCTGGAAGAATCGCATGGTGTCGAAGGGCCGATCGGGCCGCTGGTGTTTCTGAGCTCCATCCCTTATCCCAGCAAGGCGAATGACGCGTTCACGCCGTACACCACCCCTTCGAGCCGGGCTCAGCTAGGCGGCGGTCTGCCCGTGTTCATCACGAATATCCAACGACTCGCCGATGGCCGGATCACTTTTCACATCGGTTACCAATACCTGTGAACCGGGCGGGAATGCCCTTTCCTGACACCCCTGCCTGACTTAATCTGCGCACCGCAATGAAGACCAAGCTCAAAGTCGCGAAACTCTCTCCCCAGCGCGCGGCCGCCGCTCCCGCACATGCTGGCGTGCCATTGAAGGAACGCCGGCTGAACTTCGGCAACAAGTGGGACTACGCGCCCGCGCCGGAGGATTCCAAGAATTACGTCATCGCGCCGCAACATGAGTTGTTTATTGGCGGCAAGTTCGTGAAGCCGACGTCGGGAAAATATTTTGAGTCGGTGAATCCGGCCACGGAGCAAACGCTGACGACGATTGCAGCGGCGAATGCGGAGGACGTGGATGGCGCGGTAAAGGCGGCGCGCAAGGCTTACGGCAAGGTCTGGAGCAAAATGCCGGGGCGCGAGCGCGGCAAGTATCTGTATCGCATCGCGCGCATCATCCAGGAGAAGTCGCGCGAGCTGGCGGTGCTCGAAACGATGGATGGCGGCAAGACCATCAAGGAAAGCCGCGATGTGGATTTGCCGCTCGTGGCCGCGCATTTCTTTTACTACGCCGGCTGGGCGGACAAGTTGAAATACGCATTCCCGGGTAAGACGCCACAGCCGCTGGGCGTCGCAGGGCAGATCATCCCGTGGAATTTTCCGCTGCTGATGGCGGCCTGGAAAATCGCCCCCGCGCTCGCGTGCGGCAACACCGTCGTATTGAAGCCGGCGGAGACGACATCGCTCACGGCGATGCGGCTGGCGCAGATTTTTCAGGAGGCCGAATTGCCTGAAGGCGTGGTGAACATCGTCACCGGCGCGGGCGAAACCGGCGCGGCGCTCGTCAATCATCCGGACATCAACAAGCTCGCATTCACCGGGAGCACGGAAGTCGGCAAGCGCATCGCGCAGGCCGTTGCTGGCACGAAGAAGAAACTCACGCTCGAACTCGGCGGCAAGGCGGCGAACATCTTGTTCGAGGACGCGCCGATTGATCAAGCCGTCGAAGGCGTCATCGCGGGGATTTATTTCAATCAAGGTCACGTGTGCTGCGCAGGCTCACGCTTGTTCGTGCAGGAAGGTGTTTATTCCACCGTCATCAAGAAGCTCCGCGACCGCATCCAGACGTTGCGCGTGGGCGATCCGCTCGACAAAAACACGGACATCGGCGCGATCAATTCCAGCGCGCAGTTGCAGAAAATCCGGGAACTTGTGAAAAGCGGCGTGGACGAGGGCGCTGAATTGACGCAGTCGAGCTGTTCGCTGCCGGCGAAAGGATATTGGTTTGCGCCGTCCTTCCTGACTGGCGTGACGCACGCGCATCGCGTGGCGAACGAGGAAATCTTTGGACCGGTGTTGAGCGTGATGACGTTCCGCACGCCGGAAGAAGCCTTCGAGCGCGCGAACAACATCCCCTACGGCTTGAGCGCGGGCGTGTGGACGGACAAGGGCAGCAAGATTTTCAAGATGGTCAACAAGCTGCGCGCCGGCGTTGTCTGGGCGAACACTTACAACAAATTCGATCCAACCAGCCCGTTCGGCGGCTACAAAGAAAGCGGCTTCGGCCGCGAGGGCGGATTGCAGGGCCTGGCGGCGTATTGCCGGCTGGATTAACATCCCGCGCGCACGAAAGGAATATTATGAACAAAATCATCGGAGTCATCCTGCTGGTCGTGGGCGGGTTTCTGCTGGTGCTCGGCCACGACCTCGCGCAGTCCGTCAACTCCCAGATCAAGAATCTTTTCACCGGCTCGCCCACTGACCGGGTCATGCACTATTATCTGGGCGGCGCGATTTGCGGCGCCGTCGGGTTTGTCCTCGTGTTTTTTCCACCGTCCAAAAAATAATCCCCCATGAACCCGCGCCTCGACATCAAAAAAACCTACAAGCTTTACATCGGCGGCAAATTTCCGCGCAGCGAGAGCGGGCGCTATCTGGCCGCCCGATCGGCCCGGGGCACGCCGCTCGACAACTTTTCGCATGCTTCGCGCAAGGATTTCCGCGAAGCGGTGGTCGCCGCCCGCGCAGCCTTCGGTGGCTGGAGCAAAGCCACGGCTTACAATCGCGGGCAGATCCTTTACCGCGCCGCCGAGATGCTGCAGAACCGCGCGGCGGAACTGGTTGCGGAAATTGTGCGCGCGACGGACGTGACCCCGGCGCGCGCCAAACGCGAAGTGACGCTGGCGATTGACCGGCTGGTGCATTTTGCCGGCTGGACGGATAAATATCCGCAGGTGTTCGGTAGTGTGAATCCCGTGGCGTCGTCGCACTTCAACTTCACCACACCCGAGCCGCAGGGTGTGGTCGTGGTGCTCGCGCCGGACGAACCGAGTCTGCTTGCGCTCGTGTCGCTGGTCGCCCCGGTCATCTTGAGCGGCAACACGGCGGTGGTCGTCGCCTCGGAGAAATTTCCGCTGCCGGCCGCGACTTTTGCCGAAATTCTGGCGACAAGCGATCTGCCCGGTGGCGTGGTGAACATCCTCACCGGCAAGCGCGCCGAGCTCGTCCCCCACATCGCTAGCCACATGGATGTGAACGCCATCGTGGACGGGGCGGGGGACGCAGTTTTGAGCGCACAACTTCAGGCTGGCGTGGCGACAAATCTCAAGCGCTACGCGAACCACACGGCGGTGGACTGGTTCAATATCAAGGTGGAAGACCCATACCGCATTCTCGACACCGTCGAGTTCAAGACGGCGTGGCATCCGATTGGGATTTGACCGCCGTTCGTCAGACGAACACGATCTCTGTCGTCGGCGACTGCTCATCCCAACCGCGCGTCGGATCGGCGGTGACGGATGAGATGTCTTTGATGGAAATCTGCCGCCCGCGGGTCTTGGGAGATTTCACTTCAATCTTTGCCGGGTCACAGGTTTGTTGGTTGATTTTCTGGTGCGGTGCGGGTTTGTAGCGGACGTAGAGCACCTTGGGCGTCTCGGGCGCGAAGAACAGGA
>JAFMIX010000185.1 GCA_017853785.1 Verrucomicrobiales bacterium | reverse complement strand
GCGAGCAGGCCGATTTCACACGAGTGGCGCAAGATGTCGAACTGCCTGTCCACCGTGCCGAAGCCCACGGTCATGCCGTGCCGGTTCACCGACGTGCCAGCGTAGTAAAAGAAAATCCACTCCGCCACGAGAACGAGCAACAGCAGCGTCTCGTACCCCAGTAGAATCCTTTTCCATCCGTGTTTTTCTGTGTTCATCTGTGGTTATATTTTTGCTTCCAACTCCGCAGCCCATCTGCCACGACCGCCAGCAGGATGATCGCTCCTTGAATCGCTTTCTCCCAATACGCCTCAATGCGCAGGTGCGTCAACGCCGGCGCGATACACGCGAGCAACAGCAACCCCACAAACACTCCCCACAGATTGCCGCGCCCGCCGGAAATCGCCACACCGCCCACAACCACCGCCGCGATGACTTTCAATTCCAGCCCGCTGCCGGATGCAGGTTGGACTTGCGGCGATTGGACAATGTTCATCATAGCCGCCAACCCCGTGAGCGCGCCGATGAGGACGAAGGTGGAAAACGTGACAAGTTGCGGGCGAATACCCGCAAGCCGCGATGCCTCTGCGTCCGTGCCGACGGCGTAAACAAATCGTCCGGCAGCGAGATGTTTTGTGGCGAACGCCATCAGCGCAAGCAACACGAACGAAGCAATCACAAGCGCCCATTGCCCTGCCACCTGACTCAGGCCAAACCATTGCACCCCGTCCGGCAGATTCACAAACTCACCCTGCCGTACCATGTTCAAGCCCTGCCGCAGCGTCACCATCGTCGCGAGCGTGACAACGATGGATGGCAATCGCAACCCCGCGACGAGCCAGCCGTTCAGCGCGCCCATCACGCCGCCGAGCAGGATGGATGAAATAAAAACCAGCGGTAACGGCCAGCCATTTGCCGACAGCAAACCCGCACACACGCTGCACACGGCGAATTGCGAGCCAACGGAAATATCAATCTCACGCGCGATGATGATGAGGGCCATGCCGCACGCGACGACAAGCGTCGGCGCTTCACGCGTGAGCAGTGAAAGCAACGGTTGCGGTTGATAAAAGGCAGGCGCGAACACCGCGAGCGCCAGCAGCACAATCAAGAGCGCAGCGGCAACAGAAAGTTCGCGGAAGTGGCGTTTCATTTCGTTTGTCCCAGTGCCGCAGTCATAACGGTGTGTGCATCGCTCTTGCCCGGCAGCATCGCGGCGATTGTTCCTCCACGCATCACAACAATCCGGTCGCTCATGCCGAGCACTTCCGGCAGGTCGCTCGAAATCATCAGCACAGCCAGACCCTCCTTCGCGAGGCGGCGGATGATTTTGTGGATTTCACTTTTTGCGCCCACGTCCACGCCTTGCGTCGGTTCGTCGAGGATGAGGAGCTTTGGTTTGGTTGCGAGCCAGCGGGCGAGGGAAACTTTCTGCTGGTTGCCGCCGCTCAACGAACTGCCCGGGGCTTCCGGCCCGTAAGCTTTCACGCCGAGATCGCGGATGAAATCGAGCGCGAGATGCTTTTCCGCGCCGAACCGCAACCATGCACCAGGAAAAATCCGCCGGTGAATCGCCATTGTCATGTTGTGTGCGATGGGCATTTCGAGAATTACGCCGTGACGCCGCCGGTCTTCCGGCACATACGCGATACCGTGTGCGACGGCTTCCTGCGGCGAGGAAATTCTGACACGCTGACCGTTGAGGAGAATTTCACCCGAGTCGGCGGGAGTGATGCCGAAAAGGACGCGCGCGAGTTCCGTGCGCCCTGCGCCTACGAGTCCGGCTAGGCCGAGGATTTCCCCGGCACGAACGTCGAGGTTCACGTCCTGCACGCTGCCTGCCGCACACGAAATATTTTTCAATGAGAGAACAATTTCGCCCTGCGCGTTTTCGGCGGGCGGATAAATCGCCGAGACTTCGCGGCCAACCATGAGCTTGATGAGCGAAGCTTCGTTCATCTCGCCGACTTTGTTCGTCCCCACGCTTTCGCCATCGCGCAACACCGTCACGCGGTCGGCGAGTTGAAAAATTTCCTCCAGCCGATGCGAGATGTAGATGACGCCCACGCCATTCGCGCGCAAATCCTTTACGACGGCAAACAGCAGATGCTGCTCTTTTTGTGTGAGTGATGCGGTCGGCTCGTCCATGATGACAATGCGCGCACCCGCGCCGAGCGCACAGGCGATTTCCACGAGCTGCTGTTCCGGCATCGAGAGTGAACGAACTTCGGCATCCGGTGAAATCTCCGCGCCGATGCGCTTGAGCAATTCGGTGGCGCGAGTCTGGCGCGCGGGCCAATCCACTTTGCGAATGGCTGACGCCGGTTCAAGCCGCAGGCCGATGTTTTCGGCAACGGTCAGATCGAGGAATAGCGCGGGCTGTTGGTAAATGCAGGCTATGCCCAATTTGTGTGCGGACGCGGGCGTGAGTTGCGCGACACGTTCGCCGTTGATTTCAATTGAGCCGCCGTCGGGCTGGTGCGCACCGGTGATGACCTTGATGAGCGTGGATTTGCCTGCGCCGTTCTCGCCGAGCAACGCGTGGACTTCGCCCGCCAGCAAATCGAACGACACGCCCTTAAGCGCGCGCACCGCGCCAAAGGATTTCGTGACGGACCGGAGTTGCAGGAGCGACGTGTCCATTCAACCACGTTTGCTCAACACAGTTTTCTCGTAGTGTTTCACCTCGGCCAGCCACGCCTCGCCGACCGGGACGTCCTGCTTGAGGCAGTAATAATCCCACACCGCGCCGAACGGCAGCGTCTTGGCTTCCTCCATCAACGCCAGGCGCGAGGTGTAATCGCCGGCAAGCTCCAGCTTCTTGTAGGTCGTGTGCGGTTCGAGCATCGCGAGACACAGCGCGCGGATCATGTTCCGCGTGCCGATGGTCCAGGCGGCGATGCGGTTGATGCTGGCGTCGAAGAAATCCAGGCCGATGTGCGTGCGCCCGAGATAATTTCCGCGCACCAGTTCCTGCGCAATACCGTGCAACTCGTCCGTGAGCGTTACGACGTGATCGCTGTCCCAGCGCACGCCACGGCTGACGTGCAGGAGAATCTCCGGCACGAAGCACAGCACCGAAGAAACCTTGTCCGCCATGTTTTCCGTCGGGTGATAATGCCCGGCGTCGAGGCAGACAAGCGTCTGGTTTTTCACCGCGTAGCCGAGATAAAACTCGTGCATGCCCACGGTGTAGCTTTCCGCGCCGATGCCGAAGAGCTTGCCTTCCACGGCGTCGAGGTTGTGCTTTGGGTTCAGCTTCTTTTTGAAGATGGCGTCGAGCGATTCTTCCAGCCGCTCCCGCGGCCCACGCCGGTCGGCCGGGGTGTCCTTCATGCCGTCGGGGATCCACACGTTCGTCACCGTCGGGCTGCCAACAGCTTTGCCCAGGGCCGCGCCGATTTCGCGGCTGACCTGGCAGTGCTCGATCCAGAATTGCCGGACGGATTTATCCGCGCTGGACAGCGTGAAGCCGCTCGCCGACTTCGGGTGCGAGAAGCAAGTGGGGTTGAAATCCAGCCCGATGCCGAGCGACTTCGCCCAGTCGATCCAGTTCTTGAAATGCTTCGGCTCGATTTCGTTGCGGTCCACTTTTTTGCCGCCGAACTCGCCGTAGAACGCGTGCAGGTTGAACCGATGCGTGCCGGGGATGAGTGACAGCGCCTTGGCGGCGTCGCGGCGGAGTTCGTCCGGCGTGCGGGCTTTGCCGGGATAATTGCCGGTGGCGACGATGCCGCCGGTCATGCCGCCACCGAAATTTTCAAAGCCGGTCACGTCGTCGCCCTGCCAGCAATGCAGGGAGACGGGGACTTTGGCGAGTTGCTTCAGGACTATATCGGTGTCCACTCCCAGCAAGGCGTAGCGCTCGCGCGCCAGCCTGTAGGCCGTTATGAGGTCGGAATGCTTGGCCATGTAGTTGTTGGTTCGGGGGAGTCTATGGAATCGCTGCCGTCGCGTCCTTGACGATGTTGCCAACCGTTAGCATTATCCGGCCAGCCTAAATTTTCCACCGCCTCCGATGCCCCACCTCACACTCAAACGAAAAGACTGGTTTCACCCGGACGGATTTCCCATTTCCGTGGAGCGGCGCGAGCCCCAGACACCGTTCGGCCTGCACGCGCACGAGTTTGCAGAAATTGTCATCATTACTGCGGGCCGGGGCATGCACGTGACGGGCCGCGAATCGTATCCGCTGACCGTTGGCGACGCGTTTGTGATCGGTGGCTCCCGGCCTCATGATTACCACAGTATGGAACGGCTGTGTCTCGTCAACATCCTCTTTCAGCCGGACAAATTGAACCTTCGCACCTACGACCTGTGTGCGCTTCCCGGCTACCACGCGCTGTTCACGCTCGAGCCCGCCTGGCGCCGCCGGCACCAGTTCAATGGCCGGCTGCGCCTCCGCCCCCAGGAGTTGAGCGTGGTCATGGCCTATGTGGAGAAGTTGGAGGAAGAACTGCTCGGCCGCTCCGGCGGATTCAAATTCATGGCGACTGCGGCTTTCATGGAGATTGTCGGCTACCTTTCGCGCTGTTATGGGCGGGCGAAAAATCCGGACTCCCGCGCGCTGCTACGTATCGGGGAGGCCATCAGCCATTTGGAGTCCAATTACCAAGAACCCATCGACATCGGTCGCCTCGCGCAGATCGCGCAGATGTCGCGGCGCAATTTCATGCGAAGTTTTCAGGCCGCGATGGGCAACTCGCCGATTGCCCACCTCATCCAGCTCCGTGTTAACCGCGCCACCGGCTTGCTGCGCCGGACCGACCATAGCGTGACTGAAATTGCTTTTCAGGTTGGTTTCAGTGATGGAAATTACTTCACC
>JAFMIX010000184.1 GCA_017853785.1 Verrucomicrobiales bacterium | reverse complement strand
TGCGGAAAAATCTGGTAGAGCAACAGGTAAATCACCACGCCGGTGACGGAGACATACATCCAGATGGGCCACGCCCAGCGCGCGATTTTCTTGTGCAGCTCGAAGTGTTGCTTCACCGCGCGGCTCAACGTCATGAATACCAGCGGCACCACCGCAACGGCGAGCACCGTGTGCGTGAGCAGTATGGTCAGGTAAATAGGGCGAAACCACGCGGGTTCGAGGAAGCGGGTGACGGCCTGCACCTTGAAGTGGTAGGTGAGGTAGCACGCGAGGAAAATCACCGAGGTGGTGAACGCCGCGATCATGCAGTTGCGGTGCGCGGTCTTCTGGCCGCGTTTGATGAACCCGAAGCCGAGCGCGAGGAATACGGCGCTCAAGCAGTTGAGTGTGGCGTTGATGGCGGGCAGGTCTTGGATGGTCATGGTTCGCGCTCCAGCAGTTTCACGGCGGCAAGGATGTCGGCCTTGGATTTCTTCCAGTCGATGTCTTCCCCGCCGGTCTCGAAGACGCCGCGCAGCCGCGCTTGTTTGTCCACGAGGACGAAGATGGTGCTGTGGACGAACAGATCTTCCGCCGAGGTGCGTTCGGCGGCGGGCTTTTCCAGCGCGGTGAGCTTCAGCGAATCAATGGCCAGGTTGGCGATGGTGCGTTTGTCGCCAGTGAGGAAAAGCCAGTTGCCGGGCGCCGCGCCGAAACGCGCGGCGTATTGCTGGAGGACGGGTGGCGTGTCGAAGTCCGCGTCGGTGGTCAATGAAACCAGCTGGGCCGCGCTCGCGGCGGGGAGGGCTTGCTGCAATTCGCGCATCTGTTTGGTCATGCGGGCGCACGGGCCGGGACAGCGGGTGAAGATGATGTCGGCGAGCCAGACTTTGCCGCGCAGGTCGGCGAGGGTGACGGGCGCGGCGTTTTGATTGGTCAGCGCGAAGTCGGCGATGCGGCCATACACCGGCAGCGGCGCGGCCGCAGGTTTGAGTTGGTTGACGAGAAACAAACCACTGATGACCGTGATGACGGCGCCGAGGCCGCCCCAAGCGAGCCAGTTGGTGGTGCGGGAGGGATTATTCATAGCTGACGGGCGCGGTGGTGGTCTTTGATGCGAGCCATTTCTTGTAGTCGTCCTCGCTCTCCACGACGATGCGGCCGCCGGCCATGTTGGCGTGGCCGTTGCCGCAGAGTTGCGCGCAGTAGATCTGATATTTGCCGAGGCGGTTGGGCATGAAGTGGACGGGCACGCGCATGCCGGGGATGGCGTCCTGCGTCACGCGGAAGGCGACAAGCTTGAAGGAGTGGATCACATCCTTGGAACTGATGTAGGCGATGACGGGCTTGTTGATGGGGACGTGGAATTCGTTGAGCGTCTGCACGGCGTTGGTGTGTTCGGCGTCGGTGGGGTCGATGCCGAAGAGGTTGGCTTCGCTGACGAACTTCATGTCCTGCCGGCCGATGTTCCCTTCCTTGTCAGCGTAACGGATGTTCCAAGCGAACTGCTGGGCGACGACATACACGACGGTCGCGTCGGCTTTGGCAGGGAATTTATCCACCGCCCGCGCCCAGAGCGGTACGGCGACGAAGATGAGCAGGACGCCCTCGATGCCCGCGACGGCGACTTCGAGGTAGCTGGAGGCGTGGTTCTTGACGCCGATGTGGTCGGCTTTGGGGTTGCGGCGGGCGTTGAAGCGCCAGAGGGCATACACGAAGTAGATGAGCCAGCCGATGAACAGCGCGAACATCAGCGCATGGATATAGGCGATGAGCCGGTCGGTGCCCGCACCGGCTTCGGAAGCCAACACCGGCATTCCGAGCAACTGATTGAAAAAATCCTGGAATTTCTGCATATGAAAAAATTACTGGTTCGGTGCCGGTCCCGAAATGGGTTCGTCGGTGCCGGTTTCCCCGTGCCGCACGGTGCGGACAAAAAACGCGACCACGCCCGCTAGCACGATGCCGACGACGATGACCAGCGCGGTGATCGCCCAGGTCAGGCCCTTGGACATCGGCGCCTGCGTGTCGCCGTAGCACACGGAGCAGGCGCGCGCGGAATCCACCGCCGCAAAGAGCAGTGCGAGCAGGAGGAGGTTGAAAAGTTTGCCGCGCATGGTCACAGGAAGCTGACGTGCTTGAGCTTCTTCAAAAACAGGATGCCGTAGATAATCACGCCCACGCCGGCGGCGGCGGCGAGGCTGCCGAACAAGGCGTCGCCCACCGCAAAGCGCCAGAGGGCGCAGCCGAACGTGAGCGAACTCATGGCGGTGACGAATACGAGATGGAAGGCTTTGAGCGACATAAATCAGTGCATGGAAGTGCCCCAAGGCAGGCTGTAGTGTGCGCCGAGGGTCAGGACGAAGAGCCCGGCGAAAAAGAAAAAGGTGAACAGCAGCACGATGATGGTGAGCTTGCGTTCGGAGACGATGTGCATGAGGTAGCCGGCGACGAGCGCGGCGTTCACCACGGCGGCGACGAGCGTGAGGCCGATTCCGAGCGCGGTCGGCAGGTGGGCGAAGTGGACGGCGACCATCATCAGCGTGATGGCCATCACGACGCCGAAGATGGTGAAGCAGCGCTTGGCGTAGCCTTGAAAATTATCCGGGGAATGGTCGCTCATAAAATCACATCAGGTAAAGCACGGGGAACAGGAAAATCCAGACCAGATCCACGAAGTGCCAGAACAGGCCGGAGACTTCGATGCGGTTGGTGAAGAGTTCGTGATTGGTGAACCACATCGCGCTGCCCGGTCCCCAGTAGTAGCCGATGATGAGGATACCGCCGATGATGTGCAGCGCGTGCAGGCCGGTGAGGACGAAGTAGATGGCGAGGTAGGTGTTGTGCCACGGGCCGTAGTTCTGCATCCGCTTGATATCAGCGGCGGCAACCTTGATTTCCTTCATGTCGGCGGCCTTGCCGTGGGTCATCAATTCGGCCTGGCTTCCGACGATGCGGCCATGCAGGACGACTTCGCCGGTTTTCTTGGCGAGGTCGAAGTCCTTGGATTTTTCCTCAAGGTGGCCGTCGGCGATGCGGCCATCGGTGAGGCGGACTTCGTAGTGCAGGAACTTGTCGCGGTATTCGTAGGCCTTGATGCCGAGGAAGGTGACGGCGAGCAGGAGCGTGAGGCCGTGGCAGAGTTTGAAGCGGCCGTAGTTCTTGGTCTTGCACGCGACCCACGCGAGCAGCGTGGTGATGGCGGAAAGCGAGAGCAACGCGGTGTTGATGGTGCCGAGCGGGACGTTGAGCCAGCCGTGCGGCCAGGTGTCCGCCGGGGCGCCGACGCGCAGCAGGATGTAGGAGGAGAACAGGCCGCCGAAGAGCATGACTTCGGAGGCGAGGAACAGCCACATGCCGATCTTGGCGTTGTAGGTGCCGGTGTCGGGCCGGGGCTGGATGGTGTAGGGGATTTCCATGACGTGAAATTATTTTTCGTTCTGCGGACTGAAATCTTTGGGCGCGCCGGGCACGCTGTATTCGTAGGGGCCGCGATAGACGGTGGGCGGCGTGAGGAAGTTGCCGTGCGGCGGCGGCGTGGGCGTGGCCCAGTCGAGCGTGGTGGCGTTCCACGGGTTGTCGCCGACTTTCTTGCCGTGCTTGATGCTCCAAAACAGATTGATGATAAAAGGAATCTGGGCCAGCCCGAGGCAGACCGCGCCCCAGACGATGTAGTTGTTCAAGCCGATGATGAAGGGCGAGAGCGCACCTTGGACGCCTTCGTTGGCGGAACTCAACTGGGAGTAGTTCACGCCGCCGTCGGACATCCGGCGGAGCATCCCGGCCATGCCTTGCGCGAACATGGGCATGAACACGACGTTCATAAAGACGAGCGAGCAGACGAAGTGCACGCGCCCCCAGAATTCATTCATCATGCGCCCGGTGATTTTCGGAAACCAAAAGTAAATGCCTGCGAACAAGGCGAAGATGGTTCCCGGTGCGACGACGTAGTGGAAGTGGCTGATGACGTAATAGGTGTCGTGCAGGTGCAAGTCGCTCGCGCTGAAACCGAGCGGCAAGCCCGTCAAGCCACCGATGCCGAACATTGGCAGGAACGCGATGGCGAACAGCATGGGCGTGTTGAAACGGATGCTGCCGCCCCACAGCGAGAGCAACAAACACGTCAGGATGATCACCGACGGAATCGAGATGAGCATCGTGGTCGTCTGGAAGAAGGTGGCGATGCGCGTGCCCATACCGGTGAGATACATGTGGTGCGCCCAGACGATGAACGAGAGGAAGCCCAACCCCAGCGAGGCGAACACGAGCGACTTGTAGCCCCAGAGCGGCTTGCGGGTGTTGTTGGCGATAATATCGGCAATCAAGCCCATGGCGGGCAGAATCAAGACATACACTTCCGGGTGCGCCAGAAACCAGAAGAGGTGCTGCCATAGGAGCGGGCTGCCGCCGCCGCTGATGTCCGCCGTGGCCCCGCCGACCGCGAGGCCGGTAGGCAGGAAGAGACTGGAGCCGGCGAGTTTGTCCACGAGTTGCATCACGCCGGCGGCTTCGAGCGGCGGGAACGCCAGCAGCAGCAGGAACGAGGCAACAAATTGCGCCCAGACGCAGAACGGCAGGCGCATCCACGTCAGCCCCGGCGCGCGGAGCTGGATGATGGTGGTGATGATGTTGACCGAGCCGAGCAGCGAGGACGTGATGAGGAACACCATGCCGATGAGCCAGAAAGTTTGACCGTTCGTCGGAACCGTCGTGGCCAGGGGCGGATACGAGGTCCAACCCGCCTGCGCCGCGCCGCCCGGGATGAAAAAGCTCGCCAGCATGATGACGCCGCCGACGAAGTAGAACTGGTAGCTCGCCATGTTCA
>JAFMIX010000183.1 GCA_017853785.1 Verrucomicrobiales bacterium | reverse complement strand
AATGCGGCATCGAAATACTTGGCGGCTTCGGCGGCGTTGCCGCGTTGGAGTTGGATCAATCCGAGTGCGTTCCATGCTTCGGAAAGTTGTGAGTTCACCCGCAACGCCTCGCTGTAACTGCGTTCGGCGTTTGCTGCGTCCTTGGAGCGTAATTGCGCGGCGCCCAACTTGAGCCAGCCGTTGAAATCTTTGGGGCGGCTGCCGAGGTAGCTGGCGAATTCCGCTTTGGCCGCCGCGGGATGGTTCTGCTCCAGCAGCAGGCAGCCGTAGTTGTAGTGCGCTTCGACGAGGCCGGGGTTCAAGGCCAACGCTTTTTGGTAGGCCACGGCGGCGTCGTTGGCGCGGCCGGCGGCGTGCTGGGCCAGGGCGAGGTAATTCCACGCAAGCGCGTTCGTGGTCAGCAGCGTGGTGGCGGTGCGGAATTGTTCCACGGCCGCCTCGGTTTTCCCCTGTTCCAGCAGCTTCTTGCCGGTGAGCAACGCCCGGGCGCCGGCGGGCTTGCAGCCAGTCGCCAATGCTGTGATGCCGAGCGCAAGAAATAATGTCGCGAGGTGTCCCGCCCGCCGGTTTTTTATGGTCAGCATCGGCGATGGTGGTAGCATCCGCGCCCGAAAGTGTCAAGAAACGCACCAATTCAAACGGGTCAGAATGGCCACCGGAATTTACCGGTGGCAGCGTTCCGCGCCGACCTTTTGCGCCCGGATGGACCGGGGGGCCAATCCGCCGCCAAATTCGTGGCTCTGCTGGTGGCTGCGCGCCTCCTTGTCTTGATGTTGATCACCTGCTGGGGTTTCGCCGCAACCGGTTTCGCCGGCGAACTGCTTTCCACCGCCCGTCCGGCGACCACCGCCCGCGTCGTCACCGTCACCGATCCGCAGGCCACCGTCGCCTTCCAGCCGCGCCCGGAAATCATCGCGCGCATGGTCGCCACTGGCATCACCGCGCTGACCGGCAGCAACTCCGTCGCCGCCGCGTGGGGCTGTCTCGTCACCCCCCAGGACGTGGTGGGGCTCAAGGTCTATGCCGCGCCCGGCGCGACCAGCGGCACGCGCCCGGCGGTCGTGGCGGCCGTAGTGCAGGGATTGCTCGCGGCAGGCGTGCCGGCCAAGCGCATCGTCATCTGGGACCGGCATCTGGGAGATTTGCAGCGCGCGGGCTTTGAAGAAGTGGCCAGACGCACAGGCGTGCGCCTCGCCGGCAGTGCGGACGCGGGCTATGACGAGAAGGTTTTTTATGAGACCGCGCTACTCGGCAATCTGCTGTGGGGCGATCTGGAATTCGGCAGCAAGGCCGAGGGCATGGGGCGCAAATCTTTTGTCAGCAAACTGCTCACGCGCGATGTCACCAAGATCATCAATCTCGCGCCGTTGTTGAACCACAACGACGCCGGCGTGGCGGGGCAGCTCTACGGCCTCGCGTTCGGCAGTGTGGACAACACCCAGCGCTTCGACGCCGATCCCGACCGGCTCGCCACCGCCATCCCGGAGATCTACACATTGCCCGCGCTCGGCGACCGCGTGGTGCTGAACATCTCCGACGCCTTGCTGTGCCAATACGCCGGCGCGGACCGGGGGATGTTGCATTATTCCGCCACGTTGAACGAACTCCGCTTCAGCCGTGACCCCGTGGCATTGGACGTCCTCGCGCTCGAGGAACTGGAACGGCAACGCGACCGCGCCGGTTTTCCCGCCAGCGCAGCGCACCCGGATTTGATCCGGAATGCCGCCCTGCTCGAGCTGGGCGCCGGCGATCGTGCAAAGATTCAGGTGGACAAGTTCCCATGATATGCTTTTGTCATCGCTCTGCAACCGAACGCAACGAAGCTGAAAACGAACTTCCGCCGCGCCGCCGGGCTGTTGGTCGGGGCGTTGACCTGCGTGCTCGCCCTCGCCAACTCCGCCGCCACGCTCGAGGAAACCCGCACCCGCGCCCTCACCGGCGCCGCCGAGGCGGCCCGCTGGTTCCGTCAGGCCGCCGATCAGGGCAACGCCGAGGCGCAATCCAAACTCCGCCTCCTGCCCAGCGATCCCGCCGTGGCGCCGCCCACCGAGGCCAGTATTGTTTCCGTCACCAACATCATCAACCTCACCAACCAGATCACGCTCACCAATTTCGTTACGCGCTCCAGCACCAACCTCGTCTTCCGCACCAACACCTACGACCGCTTCGTGACCAATCTCATCCCGCAGTTCACCACGAACATCGTCACCCTGACCAACTCCGTCACTAAAACTATGGTTGTAACCAATACCGTGGTTGCGACGCAGACCAATTTTGCGACCGTCACGCTCACGGACCACGTAAATATCACCAATCTGCTCACCCGGTTTGTAACGAACACCGTGATTGAAACCGTGTTCCGTACCAACGTCGTTCCGATAACCGTGACGCCCACCGCCAGCGCGGCGGCGGATCCGCTGGCGGCGTCGCGAGGTGATGCGGCCGCGCAATTCCAACTGGGGCTGGCCTACCTGCGCGGCCAGCCCCTGTCCCGGGACGCGGTTCAAATGGAAAAATGATTCCGCGCGGCGGCGGCCCAGGGTCATACGCCTGCGCGGTTCGCCCTCGGCGGCGTTTACGCCAAAGGCGTGGGCGGGGCGGTCGATCCGGTCGAGGCGTTGCAATGGCACCTTCTGGCCAGTGGCAGCGACCCGCGGGCGGTGCTCGCGGCGGAGGCATTGAAAGCCAACCTGACCGAGAAGCAGATCGCCGTTGCCGAGCGTCGGGCGCGGGCTTTCGATCCCAAGACGCCTTAGGCCGGACTCTTGATGTAGGCGTGGGGGACTGCTGACTTTTTTGTAATCCCGTCGAATCAGGACGGCTCAGTAAGCCTGTTTGGTCTGCACGCCCTTCTGGGGCGCTTGCCGGCGTTGGCGGTTGTAGTTGTCGTTTTGCTCTTGCTGGACCGCGCTGTTCTCCAGATTCAGGTTGTAGTTGTAATCGATCTTCTGGCCTTACTGCTGCTGCGGCTTGGCCGGCGCGTTCAACGGCGCTCCCAGGCATTGCTCACCTCGAAAAAGGCGCAGCGGGACGTGCCTTCGCGGGCGATGACAGCGACCTTGCCGCGCACGTTTTCGGCGATGAGCAGGCCGCGCAAATCCGTCTCGCCGCTGCGGAATTCCTTGTCCGCAAAAGCCGCGATGACGCCCGCAAGTTCCTGTTTGCGTCCTGTAGCCAGCAACCGCGCGGCCTCGGTGGAATAAATCGCCGCCGCATCTTTGAACTGCTTCTGCTCCACGAGCGCCTGCGCCTTGAGCTAGAGCGCTTCGTCGGCATTGGAAAATGAGCCGGTCCTGATGGAGTCAGCGAGGGCAATCGCCTTGTCGTAATGCTCCGCCGGCATCTCCGTGCCCAACGGCTCGAGCGGTGCGGGTTGGGGGGTAAGAATGGTTTTGGCCACCAGCAGGCCGCCGGACAGGCAGAGGAAGACGGACTGGATGGCAATCCACCGGCGGGTGACTCTGCGGGCGGTACAGGCAGGGGTTTTAATAAGCAGGAGGATGCGGTTGGTGGACATGAAGGTAGCGGTTTTATGACACAGCCGGCGGCGGATTTTTAGAAGCGAGTCCCGCCGAACCCAAGACCGAGCGGAGGCCGCGCCTGTGGATTGACGGTCTTTGGATATATGATGACGGCCAGTTGGAAACTTATGGCAATCGTAACTTTCCAACTTATCTCCGCCCGCCGGTTCACTGAATGACGAATCCTGGCTCGATAGCGGCTGAGACTTATCGCTGATCTCCCATTCGAGCGCGGCGGACGCGGCTCACACGACGAATTCCAACTCCTGCCGGTGCGGGATCAGGCCGCGCTCGAAGCCTTGCCCGAGAAAGCGACGGATGGATTCCCGGCCTTTGGAGCCGTAGTCGAGCGTCCAGTGGTTCACATACATCCCCACGAACTTGTCGGCGAGGTCGCGGCCCATGTCGCGGGCGTATTGCAAGGCGTGTTGCACCGCGGCTGGGCGATGGTCGAGGCTGAACTGGATGCTGGCGGTCAGAATATCCGAGATGGTTTTGCGCGTGGCTGCATCGAAGCGTTTGTGGATTACGTTTCCGCCGAGCGGCAGTGGCAAGCCGTCGTTTTCCCGGCCCCACCACACGCCCAAGTCTTCGCAGACGACAAGGCCCTCGTTTTGGTAGGTCAACTGGCCTTCGTGGATGATGAGCCCGACCTCGGCGGCGCCGGAGCGCACGGCTTGGAAGATCTGGTCGAACGGGACGACGACGTAGTTGAACTCTTTCGCGCTTTTGCCGAGCCAGAGTTGCAGGGCGAGGAAGGCGCTGGTCATCGTGCCGGGTACGGCGATTTTTTTGCGCAGGATTTCTTCCCGTGAAAATTTTTGCTTCGCCACGAGCATCGGCCCGTAGCCGTCGCCCATGCTCGCGCCGCTGGGAAGGAGCGCGTATTTGTCGCTGACGTAGGCATAGGCGTGGATGCTGACGGCGGTGATGTCGAGTTCGCCGCGGGTGGCGCGCTCGTTGAGTGTCTGGATGTCCTGGAGGATGTGCTCGAAGCGGAAGCCCTGCGTGGGAATCAGGTCCTTCGCGAGGGCATAAAACATGAAGGCGTCGTCGGGGTCCGGCGAATGGCCGAGGGTCAGCGTTTGCATGAAATCAATTTACTTGGGCTGGGCGGAAGTGGGGCGGTTTGCGGGATTATTGGTCCGGGCCGGTGCGGCTTTCGCGGCGGCCCGCTTTTCCGCAGCAGCTTTGGCCTCCGCTTCATTCTTTACCCAAGCGTTCCGGGCCGTATGCAATTGCGCTGCGTCCAGCCCCAATGCCTGCAACACGCCGGTGGCCATCAGTTTGTTTCCCTCCGCG
>JAFMIX010000182.1 GCA_017853785.1 Verrucomicrobiales bacterium | reverse complement strand
GCAGCCAGATGTTGGGCGCGTCCACGATGATCTTGGCGCGGAGCACGCGCGCGCCGTCGGGGAACTCGCCGGCTTTCATGCGCAGGAAGAGGTCGAGGTTCTCCTCCACGCTGCGGTCGCGGAAGGGCGAAGGCTTGCCGAGGCGGCGGTATTCGTCGGTCTGGTCGGGCGTCATGTCGCAGATGAACGCCTTGCCCTTCTTGATGAGCGCGATGGCGAATTCGCAGATCTGGTCGAAGTAATCGCTGGCGTAGAACGGTTTTCCGGCGGGCGTGAGGCTGAGTTCCTTTTCCGCCCAACCGCCGATGAGCCAATTCACGTCGGCCTGGATGCTCTCGACGTATTCGATGTCCTCTTTGGCGGGGTTCGTGTCGTCCATGCGGAGGTTGCAGATGCCCCCAAACTCGCGGGCGATGCCGAAGTTCAGGCAGATGCTCTTGGCGTGGCCGATGTGGAGGTAGCCGTTTGGCTCGGGCGGGAAGCGGGTGTGGATGCGCGGGTATTTCTTCTCGGCGACGTGCGCGGCGACGATGTCGCGGATGAAATCACTCGGCGCGGCAGCGGGGGCGTTGGTGTTTTCCAAGCTCATAAATCAGGCGGAGAATAGCAAGGTGTGCTGCGGTTGAATAGCAAATTGGCCCGAAGCGCAGGCTTGCTTCGGTTGCCGTAAACCAAAACGGACCCAAATAAATTGAAACATTTTCCCCTCGGTTGCATTTGTTGGAGCGATCTGCGGCGGAGACAAGCTTTTACGTTGATCGAATTACTTGTGGTGATTGCCATCCTGGCGGGGTTGTTGTTGCCCGCGCTGGCCAAGGCCAAACAGAAGGCGTGGACAATCAAATGTGTTTCCAACCTACGCCAGATCGGGCTCGGTATGCCCCTGTATGCCAGCGAGAATGGTGAGCTTTATCCGCAATCGCGCGGTCGCATCGCATGGAATCTCAATACTCCTGATTCATCTTCGAATAGTTGGATGCAGCAGATTTTTTCGTATGTGCAGAACACCAACATCTACCGCTGCCCGGCGAAACAGCAATTTCCGGTGGAGGCGCAATCCGCGTTCAACTATTTCAACGGTGATCGCGCGGCGTTTATCGCCGCCGGCGCTGCCGCCCCGGTGAGCGGCAGTCAAATCAAGTATGCGAGCGCCACCGTCCTGTCCTGCGACACCATCGGGGACACCCCGGAAGGGGTCTTGGATGCCGACAAGGATGATTACACCCAGAACCGCGGCGGCGGGCCGATTAACCGCGTCCTTGTCAGCCGGTGGATGGAGTGGCGGGTGCGCACCAATGGCCAAAACCTCCTGTTCGCCGACAGTCATGTGAAGTGGTATCGCGGCTACCATGCCTCCGAGATGACCTTCCGCTACGACTCGATCCACGGTTGGGAATAGCTTTGGCCGCAGGGAATCAGGGGTTAGTTTTGCTTTTAGTCAGTCCCCTCGACAAACCCTGCTATCGGAGTAGGTTGATACCAAGATGAAAGGCGAAGCGGTTTATCTTTACGCGTTCGATGTGGCGAACGAAATCATCACCGCGCGGGTGGAGGAGATTCTTTCGGAAAAACCTTTCCCGTTCGAGATCCGGATGGATCGGACGCTGCCCAAGGACATGCCGCTTTACAAGCCCCTGGCCATTGAGCCGCGCCCGCTGGCAACGCGCCTCCACGGCCAGCCGGTGCATCTCCTGATCCGCGTCTACGACGTGGGTGTGGTCACGGTGATGATGCGGGTGGCGTTCGAGGTCGGCGCGCTCGCCGAACTACTGGCATTTCATAATCCGGTTCTTGATGACTGTCGTGCGTTGGATGTCGTGGCGCAGAAACTTTGCGCCGAGGTCTGCCAGAGCCTCGACGACCTGTTGATCAGTCCGACGGAGTTTCCTCCGCCACCGGAAGCCTACACCGTGTTCTGTCTCACCGAATTGCCCGGTGTGGTGGATGTGAACCGCTGGCTCACCGAACAGCGGCGCGAGGTGGCCGGCTTGCTCACCGAGACGGCGGCGGGGCAATTGAGCGAGGCGCAGGTGAACGAGGTCCTCCGGATCCAGCGCTCATTCGAGAACGCCGACCTCGCGGTGATCGACTGGGACGCTGCGCTGGTCGTCGATTTGACCGGCTACGTGGATGATGTGCTGTATGCGCTGGAACTTGCGAACCTGCAGCTCGAGGAATTTCGCGTCATGGATCAGCGGCTGGACGCTTATCTCGACCGGGCTTACGAAGACCTGGAGCGCAAGCGCCTGCCGCTGTTCGGCGCAGCCGCCAAGACGCTCCGCCATCTGCGCCGGTTTCGGGTGGACGTCGCCAAACTCACCGACGAGGTCACGCACATCACAAAATTTTTCGGAGACTGGCATCTCGCCCGCGTCTATCTCGGCGCGCATGACCGGTTCTATCTCGACCAGTGGCGCGCCAGCGTGGAGCAACGCCTCGCCCAGGTGGACAAGCTCTATAGCGTCGTCCATACCGAGGTGAACGAGAAGCGCATGCTGTGGCTGGAGATCGCCATCGTGATCTGCTTCGTGATTGACCTGTGGATGCTGTTTTCGGGGGGGCGGTGAACGTCCTGCTTCACCGCCATCATTTCGCCCACGGTGCGATTTTTTCGTCCGCCAGAATCTCCTTCACCGTCTGGCGGCGGCGCACGCCGGCAGCCTTCCGGCCGTTCACCAGCACTTCCGCCGCGAGTGGGCGGGTATTGTAATTGCTCGCCATCACGAAGCCATAAGCGCCCGCGCTCAACAGCGCGAGGTGGTCGCCTTCGCCCAGCTTCGGCAAGGGGCGGTCTTTGCAGAAATAATCCCCGGATTCGCAGATCGGCCCGACCACGTCGGATGAGATGATCGCGCCGGATTTTTGCGTGAGCGGCAAAATCTCATGGTGCGCGTCATAGAACGCGGGTCGGATGAGGTCGTTCATCGCGGCATCCACGATGAGGAAATTCTTTTTGCCGGTGCGCTTGACGTATTCGACACGGGTGACGAGGACGCCGGCGTTGCCGGAGATGAAGCGGCCGGGCTCCATCAGGATTTTGAGGCCGAGCGGCCGAAGCAGGGGCAGGAGGCGGGTGGCGTATTTCTGCGGCGTTAGGATGTTTTTGGCGGCTTTGGTCTGCCACCAGTTCGCCGCGCCGCTGGCCAGCGCAGGGTCATACACGATGCCCAGCCCGCCGCCGATGCTGAAAAATTCCAGCGCGTATTTCGCCTGCAACCGCTGCACGAGCGGCAGCACCTTGCGGACGGCCTGCTCGAAGGGGGCCACGGAAGTGAGTTGCGAGCCGATGTGCATCTGCACGCCGCGCAGCCGCAGGTTTTTTAGCTTGGCGGCCCGGGCGTAAATCGCCTCGACCTGTTCGAACGCGATGCCGAACTTGTTCTCGTAGGTTCCGGTGGTGATCTTGGCGTGGGTGTGCGCATCCACATTCGGGTTCACGCGCAAGGCCACGGGCGCGATTTTTTTCAGGCGGCCCGCGACCGCGTTGATGCGCTGCAACTCCGCTTCGCTCTCCACATTGAAGGAATACACGCCGCGCCGCAGCGCGAACTCGATCTCCGACGTGGTCTTGCCGACGCCGGCGAAAACGCATTTGCGGGCATCGCCGCCCGCCGCGATGACGCGGGCGAGTTCGCCGCCGCTGACGATGTCGAAGCCGCTGCCCTCATCGGCAAGCGTGCGCAGGACGGCGAGGTTGGAGTTCGACTTCACCGCGAAGCACACGAGGTGATCCACCGGGGCCATGGCGCGGTCGAGTTTCTGAAAATGTTCGGCGAGCGTGCGCTGCGAGTAGACGTAGAGCGGTGTGCCGAACTTACGGGCCAACGTCTCAAGCGCGACGCCTTCGCAGTGAAGTTTTTTTTCGACGTAATGAAAGTGGTGCATTGAGATCAGTTCCGGATTTAGAGTTGCGAGTTTAGCGGGTTGAAACCACAAAAAAACCGCCGGAGATTTTCCGGCGGGCAGAGAGTAGAGGGCCGGTCACGGCTCGGCAAGAATCTTGGCGCGTTCGGCGTGGTATTGTTCGGGCGTCAGCTTGTCGGCCTTGTAACGTGCCAGCACTTCGTTGAGCCGCTGTTGCTTGGCGACGGAGACGGCGGCGGGCGGGGCATCCATGAGCGCGGCGGCGGACAATGCGGGGAGGGCCTTCTTCTGGGCGGCGGCCTTCATGGCCTGCTCTTCGGCCTGTTTGCGGGCGGCGGCTTCGCGGGCTTTTTGTTCGGCGGCGAGGCGCTTGGCTTCGGCTTCCTTGCGGGCGGAATCAGATACGACGGGTTTGACAGTCGTCGCGGTGACATCGGTGACGCCAGGCTTCGAGGTCGTCGTTTGCGTGGGTTGTTTGACGACCGGCTTGACGGTAGTGGGGGTCGGCGTCTGCGTCGGCGTCGCAGCGCGGGCTTCGCTGATGGCGCGGCGCATTTCTTCGCGGGCTTCGGCGAGGCGGGCATCGTCCACTTTGGGCACGGTGACGAAAGCTTGGGCCTGGCGGGCCTGCTCCTGCGCGAGTTTTACGGCGGCGATACGGGTGGCTTCTTTCTGTTTGTTGGCTTCGGTTTCCAAGCGGGCCTTGGCTTCAGCTTCGGCGCGGGCTTCTTCCTGAGCTTTTTGGGCGGCGAGTTCTTGGGTGGCTTTGGCGGCGGCGATACGGGTGGCTTCAGCTTCGGCCTCGGCTTTGGCGGCGGCTTCCTGCCGGGCCTTGAGTTCGGCGAGGCGTTGGTCTTCCTTGGCTTTGGCTTCAGCGGCGGCGGCCTTCGCGGCGTTTTCTTGTGCAAGTTTTTCGGCGGCGATACGGATGGCTTCTTTCTGTTTGTTGGCTTCGGTTTCCAAGCGGGCCTTGGCTTCAGCTTC
>JAFMIX010000007.1 GCA_017853785.1 Verrucomicrobiales bacterium | reverse complement strand
TGGCGGAGGATTGGAGTTCGGTGAAGACGGTTTCGGCTTCGGCGTCGCGGTGCATGATGACGTATTCGACGCCGAGTTTGAAGTAGGCGGCTTCGCGGCCGGGGTTCATGCGGTGGAGGCTCTCGAGGAGTGGCACGGCTTCGGCGTGGCGGCCGAGTTGGGCGAGCAGGCAGGCGTAATCGTAGGTGGCTTGGGCGTCAGTGGGGCGGTCAGCGAGGTAGCTGCGGAAGTTATCGGCAGCGGCGGTGTAGTTGCCTTGTTGATAGGTGTCGTACGCCTGCTTGCGGAGCGAGAGGGCATCGATGGCTTGGCGGTCGGCAGTGGTCTTTTCGGGGAAAAGCCACCACGCGAGGCTGGCGGGGACGGCAACCAGCAAGAGGGTGAGGACGGCGAGGATTTTTTTCATGGCTTCGCTTCAATGATGAGGAACAGTTCGTAGTCGCCTTTGCCGCGGCGTTGAAAGAGGCGTTGGCCGGTCGCGGGTTCAGGCTCGGTGGCTTCTTCGAGGAGTTTGCCGGTGCGGTCGAAAGCTTTCCAGGTGACCCGTGCATCGCGGAGTTTCACGGTGCGTTGGGCGTTGCCGGTGAGGAGGAGGGCCTCGGGCAATTGCACCCAGTGGTCGCCGTCCGCGAGGTCGAGGAAGGGGGTCTTCAATTGATCGAGCAGCCGCACGGCTTGGCTGAGTTTGTCGTCAGTGAGGTAGGCGGGGAAGGAAAACTGGGAGACGGTGCTGCGCAGCCGGGTCTGGAGTTCGGCGCGCGCTTGGAGTTGAATCAGCGCGGCTTTCTGCCCGGTGATGGTGCCGAGGTTTTCGGGGATGATCAGCCGGCCAAAGTCATCCTGGATGATGGCGGTGCCGGCAAAGTTTTCCGCGGCGGTGGCATCGGACAATTGCACGCGTTCGCTGGCCGTGGAGAAGTGGTTGGCGATCTCGGCATAGTCGGCGCGGGAAGCGGAGTTGAAGGGGGTGATCCAGCCGAGGGGGAACAGGCCGCGTTTGAGCATCTGGCGGATGCCTTGGCGCAGGCGTTCGCGGACGTATTCCGGGCCGTCGTCCGCTACGGGGCGGTCGAGGGTGGCGTTCCAGAATTCGGGTTCCTGGCCGGTGCTGGCTTTGCGGGTGTTGACGTAGCCTTGGAGGAGCAGCCGGCCGCCGCGGCTCTGGGCGTAGCGCAGGGCGGCGATGAATTCGGGCTGGGAATCCAACTCCTCGATTTTCTTGGTTTTAGGATTACAGTAGGCGGGGATGACGCCGACGGTGAAGGGCAGGCCGCGCTGGTGCAGGGTGTCCACCAGACGGCGGAATTCCAAGTGGTCTTGGTGGCAGTGGTAGCCATCAATCCGAACCGCTGTTGCCGCCGGGGAAGCTTTTTCCACGCCGTAGAAATCGAGCAGCAGGTCGCTGAAGAGCGGGCTGTTGGCGGGTGAATTGGGCGGCGCGACAAAAAAGGTTACGGGGCCGCTTTTCCAACTGACGGGGTGGATGGTGGTCTCGTTGTTGGTGACGGTGGTGACGCTGATGATGGGGGCAGCGGGGTGGATGTTGGGGTTCAGGAGCGCGGGCAGCCAGCCGGTCAACGGTAGTTTCCACTCGCGGCCTTGGTAGGTGACGGTTTCGATGGGCTGGGTGGCGGCAAAGGGGGCGATGTCGAACTGGCCGGCGAATTGGGGGAGGTGCGTCAGTTGATCTGCTCCGTAGCCCACCCACAGCACTGGCGCGGAACTGCGGGCGATGGCTTCCAGCAGCGGCGCGGAGAGTGCGGGGAAGGGTTGCGGGCAGAAGATGACAAGGTAATCCGCCACTGCGAGTTTAGCGGGGTCGGCCTGAGTTGCCGCGACGGTCTCAAGCTGGCCCGCGACGCGGCGGAGCTGAAGTTTTAGTGCGGCGAGGTCATCCGCCAGCGAATACGGCGCGCGCGTCTCCGAATAGACCACGAGAGTTTTGGCCACCGCGCCCTTGGCGGCGACCGGGCGCTGCAGCAACGAGGCTGATTGGCCCTTGGCCGGAAGGGTGGCAATGATGAGGCTGCCGGCGATCAGGCTGGCAGCGATTTTTGGGATGATGCTCATGCCTCGCTTTCGCTTGGTTTCGGTGCGTGTTTTTTTCGGTTTCGGGAAATCAGCCAGAGTAGGAACAGGCGCAGAATGACGAACACCGACAAGAAGGCGATCGTTCCCCGGAGGAGGGTGCGGTTGACGCGGGCGGCTTGTTGGGAGCGGGATTCCACCGCTTCAAACTTGCTAGTTTCCGCACCCAAACTGCCGGCTTGAGCCCAGAACGGTTGGAAGTGCGCTGCGGTCTTTTGGGCGGAGGCCGGGGTCATCTCCAATACAGCAGCCCGCAACCCGGAGGGCGAACTCCAAAGGGCGACCAGCAAAAGACTACAGCTCAGCAAACGCTTGAAAATTTTTGTCGGTAGTGCGTTCATTTCGTTTGGATTCGATTCGGCAGTCCCGGACAAAGCTCGGCTAAAGATGCTAAGGGCATCCGCCGGGTCGGTCATTATTTATTATCGCCTAGAAGCAGCGGAAAACCACCCCGGGAATTCCTTGGGTTTATGGTGCTTGCGGTCATTTTTTCGATTTCGGGGTTGCCATCTCTTTTTGCACCCAGGTTGTGGCGGCTTGGGTCAATTCAGTGGCGTTGCCCAAGCCAAGCTTCTTTTTGAGCTGTTCGCGGTAGTATTCGATGGTTTTCACGCTCAAATGCAGTTCGTCGGCGATCTGCCGGGTGCCTTTCCACCGGCCGATGAGTTGAAACACCTCCAGTTCGCGGTCGCTAAGATTCTCCGCCGGCGATACGAGGATGTCGCCTTGGCCGCGGATTTGTTTTTGCAGCATCTTGGTGCCCAACGCCTCGCTGACGTAGATGTTTCCGCTCAACACCCGGCGGATGGCGGTCAGGATCGTGTTCACTTCCGCTCCCTTCATGAGATAACCCAGCGCTCCGGCGCGAAAAGCCACCTCGGCGTAGATCGTCTCGTCATGGATGCTGAGGACGAGGACCGCCATTTTAGGAAACTGGACCTTGAGGTTGCGCATCAATTCCAGCCCGCTGCTGTCTTTCAGGGAAATGTCCGCGATGACCAGGTCGGGCTTGAGCCTTTCGATGGCGGCCAAAGCGAGCGCAGCATCGGCTTCCTCCCCACAGACCTCCATGTCTTCCTGCCGGTTGATGAGTTGGGCGATGCCGAAGCGCACGACGGCATGGTCGTCGGCCAAAAGCACCCGGGCTTTTTTTGGCGCCGCACTGGTTTTACTGTGGTTCATAGTCGGTTAAAAGTTTCGGCCAGCGTTGGGATAGCTAGTCTCGTTCCGGCTCCAGGTGAATCCCCGGTATTTATAATTGGCATTCAAAAATACGCAACCCTGGAACTGAAATTATCCCGCCGCCGCCTTCCGGCTGTCTCAATTCTGGATTCACCCGACTCCGTTCTGGTCGCAGTTCCCGTTTCAGCGTTTGACCGGTAATTGAGCTCGAATCGGTGGTGTGGGCGGTGGTTTACTCTGGACCAGTCGCGCCTGCGCCCGGATTCATTCGCGTCAAATCGGGTTCGTTCGGGGCTGATTCGGGAAATTTTGGTTGATGCGGCTCGCCCCACGGCTCTTGGCACTGTCATTGCTAATCACCCTGCTGTTAGCACAACCAAAGTTTAACCGCCACCATACCAAAACATGAAGGCCATCTCTTCCATCCTGGTCGTCGAAGACAATCCCATCGCCCTGAAGACCCTCGCCACCCTCTTGACCGCGCTTGGGGTGAAGACTGTCTGCGAAGCCGAGAGCGCCGAGGCTGCGCTCGGCTTGTTGAAGACCCAGAAGTTTTCCCTCATCCTCACCGACTATCGTCTGGGCGGGATGAATGGCGTCCAATTCATCGAGCAGCTGCGCAATGAAGGCAACCAGACCCCCGTCATCGTCCTTTCCGGTGCGCCCGACAAGACCGGCGTCATGCGCGCCGCCACCTACAACCGCGTGGACTTTTTCGGCAAACCTTTCCGCATGGATGAACTTTCCGGCGCCATCGAACGCATGGCCATCGCCTGAACAGCTGTTGGGATGGTGGTTAGGCACGGAGCCGGCAGGCTCCGCTCTTTTTATTCGGTCAGTGCCCGCTCGAGAATCTTCACGATCCGCGCCGCCGAACGTCCGTCGCCAAACACATTCGACGCCCGGCACATGCGTTGGTAGGCCGCCGACCCGCGCAAAAGCCGGTTGCTCTCGCGCACGATGAGCTTCGCGTCCGTGCCCACCAGCTTGAGCGCGCCCGCCTTCACACCCTCCTGTCGCTCCGTGGATTCACGCAACACCAGCACCGGCTTGCCCAGTGCTGTCGCCTCCTCCTGCACCCCGCCGGAATCCGACAGCACCAGATAGGCGTGCTTGAGACAGGATAAGAATTGTCCGTAATCCAGTGGTTCGCAAAGGACCACGTTCGGGATATTTTCCAACAACGGCATCACCGTCTGCCGCACCGCCGGATTCGGATGCACCGGAAACAGCACCACTGTGTCCGCATTTTCCCGCGCCACCGTCGCGGTTGCTCCTGCTACCGCCGCCATCGGTTTACCCAGGCTTTCCCGCCGGTGGCAGGTCACGAGGATGAGCTTTTTCTTCATCGCCGCCGTGCCGATCAGCTTCCGTAGCGGCGCGTCGCTGCACCGCGGCACCATCCAGCGCAACGCATCCACCACCGTGTTGCCCGTCAGGTAAATCGTCTCCGCCGCGATGTTCTCCGCGCGCAGCCGCTTCACCGCATCCTGTGTCGGCGGAAAATGCCATGTCGCCACCGCGCCCAGCAAGGTACGGTTCATCTCCTCGGGAAACGGCGAATACATCTCATGCGTGCGCAATCCCGCCTCGATGTGACCCACCGGAATCTTATGGTAGAACGCGCATAAGCCGCCAAAGAACGCGCTCGTCGTGTCGCCCTGCACCAGCACCGCCGCCACCGGGTTCGCTGCGAAATACCGACCCAACTTCGTCACCACCCGGCCCGAAAGATCCCAAAGCGTCTGCCCCTTCCGCATCACGCGCAGGTCGTGATCCACCTTCAACCCGAAGCTCCCCAAGATTTGATGGGTCATCTGCTGGTGCTGCGACGTGGATACCGTGATGGGCCGCAATATTTTCGATTTGGCCAGCGCCTGGATGACCGGCGCCATTTTGACCGCTTCCGGTCGTGTGCCGACGATGACGGCTACTGTTTGACGTTTCATGTTGTGTCCTCGCATGGTGACAAACCACATTTTCCGAAGCCAGCCGATTTCCATCCCGCGCCGCCTTGACGCGCCCCGTCTCCACACTACACTCCGCGCGTGCTGAAATTCCGCGCCTGACCTGATGAACCGCAAACCCTCCGTCCTCGTCATCTTTCTCACGGTATTCATCGACCTCGTCGGGTTCGGCATCGTCGTGCCGCTCGTGCCCGTCTACAGCCGCCACTTTGGCGCGGACGGCTGGCTCATCGGCGTCATCATCGCCTCATTCTCCGCGATGCAATTCCTCTTCTCCCCGTTCTGGGGTCGCCTCTCCGACCGCATCGGGCGCCGCCCCGTGCTGCTCATCAGCACCGCTGGCGCGGCCTTGTCCTACGTGCTGTTCGCCTACAGCGCCACCATCGTTGACAACACCACCGCCATATGGATGATGATCATTGCCCGCTCCTTCGCCGGCATCTGCGGCGGCAACATCACCGTTGCCCAAGCCTACATCGCGGACATCACCCCACCGGAACTGCGTTCCAAAAAAATGGGACTCATCGGCATGGCCTTCGGGCTTGGGTTCATTTTCGGCCCCGCCATCGGCGGTATCAGTCTGAAACACCTTGGCGGCAGCGGCCCTGGCTGGATCGCCGCCGGCCTGTGCGCGGCCAATTTCATTCTCGCCCTCTTCGTCCTCGCCGAAAGCCACACGCCCACTTCCGGCCACGTCACCCCCCGGCCGCGCTTGAACCAATGGGCGCACACCCTGGCGCGGCCCAAAGTCGGCCTGCTCATCTACGTCTTCTTCATCGCCACCTTCTGCTTCAGTTGCTTCGAGGCCACCCTCGCGCTGCTCGTCTGCGACAACTTCCACCTCGACATCCAGAGCGATGAGACCACCGCCACGACCGCCACGGCGCTGTTCGTCTTCTGCGGCGTCATCGGCGCGCTGGTGCAAGGCGGGCTCATCGGCCGCATCGTGAAGAAACTGGGCGAGCCGAAAGTCATCACGCTCAGCCTGGTGCTGACCGCGGTGAGCCTGGCCTGTTTGCCCTTCATCAAAATCGGCGCGTCCGTGGCGGCGCTGCCGCTCTCGTGGAAAATTCTGTTCCAGCCTGCCGGGTTGACTTGGTGGTTTATGCTGGCCGCGCTGGCGTTGCTCTCCGTCGGGTCGAGCCTCACGCGTCCGCCGTTGTTCGGGTTGCTCTCCAATCTTACTCCCGCCAACGAACAAGGCGAGACCATCGGCGTGGCGCAGAGCGCGGGCAGCCTCGCGCGGATTCTCGGCCCCATTTTCGCCACGACCGCGCTCGCCTACCAACCCGCCTTGCCTTATCTGGCCGCCACCGTGCTGCTGCTGCTGACCACCTTCAGCGTGGCGCAAAAGCTAAGAAATTGAGCCGGCCGCAACTTGGCAAACAAAACCCCCGTGCGCCGGAGCGAACGGGGGTGATTAATACCGGAACAGATCAGTTGCCCACCATCGTGGCCGTGCCGCCAAGCTTGCTGCCCACGAAGGTCAGCACTTCGTTGATGGGGTTCGCAATCGCCGTGCTGCTGCTGCCCGCGTAGAGCAGGCCGATGGCGCGGGGCTTGGTCGTCACATTTTCCACCATGAGCGAACCGGAATCGCCTCCGGCGAGGAATCGGCTGCCCACGTTCGCAATTACGATTTGGCCGGTGAAGGTCTTGGTGAAGGCCGTCCCGCCGGCGCACTCGTTCTCGTAGGTGATGCTGACGGTGGCGTTCAGCCCGGAGATGCTGCTCTTGGTCAGCCCGGTAGTGCGCCCGCTTTTCTTCACGCCTTTGTTGACCGTGGCGGCGACGGTGTTGCTGGAGAGCGTGCCGATCCCGAGGATCGCGCCGCTGGCGTTCACCATGCCGGGCGTGACCTGCGCCACGGCGGCATCCACGTTCGCGCCGGGGAGGGCGCTGATTTTCACGAGGGTGGCGACGGTCTGGGAGTTGGCGGAATTGCAGCTTGCGTCAATCAACGCGGGTTGGATGATGGGTTGGCCGGTGGCGGCGACGATGCTGTTGCCGCCGCTGACGGTATCGGCTTCGAGGACGTGGTAGTTGCTCAAGATGAACTGCACGCCGTTGACCTGGATTAGGCCGCCGAGGGTGCCGCCGCAGCAGTAGCCGTTGGCGAGGTCGTAGCCCCAGCCGCCGGAGGTGCCGAGCTGGATGGGCGGGGTCTGTTTGGCCTTGGTGTTGACGGTGGTGGTGGCGCCGGCGGGCTTGGTGGCGAAGGCGCGGAACTTGTCGGTCAGCTCCACTTTCACGCCCACACCGCGGATTTGCGGAGGCAGGCTGCGGACGATGTCGGCGCGCGAGGGCGAATCCTGATCCACGTAGATGACCAGCGCGGCGGCCTCGATGTCGCCCTGTCCCACGGCCGTGCCGAGGACGCCAGGGAGTTTCATGAGGTCAGCGGTGACGGATTTTTGCACGGCCATCACGGCCTTGGCTCCGGGGTGGTCGAGGCCGAATTCGGCGGCGGCGCGGGTGCTGGTGGGGAGGCTGAAGATGGCGGCGGCGATCGCGACGCCGATGAGTTTGATTTTCATAAATGGGGTCATGCTGATCGGGACAATTCTGGTTTTAGAATCGGTTAGACGCAGCAAAAGTCAAGCTGCTGCTTTGATGCCGGTCACAGCGCGCGGGCGCGGTAGAAGCGGTTGGTGTAGCCGGGGGAATTTGTCTCGCTGAAGCTGATGATGCCCACGGCGGAGCTGTTTGTGCTGATGGCTGTCCACGTGCCGGCCACGTTCGTCGCGCCGAGGATGACGTAGTTCGTGTTCAAGTTGCCGAGCAGCGTGGCGGTGAACCGGTTCGTGCCATACGCCGAGTTGGTGAAGCGCGAGGCGTTGTTGCTGGCGATGAGGTAGAGCTGCGCGGTGGCGCTCGTCACCGCTCCCGCGACGTTGGTGATGACCACGACGTAACCACCTTCCTTCGCCGCCGTGAAGTTGGATACGGTCAGTGAATTCGTCCGTTGCCCGGTGAAATTGATTCCGTTGGTGCGCCACTGATAGGCGAGCGGCGTACTGCCGGTGGCGGCGACGGTGAGGGTGGCATTGCTGCCGGCGACGACGGTCCGGCTGGCGGGATCGCTGGTGATGACGGGCGGTGCGGCGAGGGTGTAGGTGAGGTTCACGCTGCCGGACGCGCCGCTCACGCCGTCGGTGACGATGTAATAGACCGTGCCGGCGGTCGCAGCGAACACTGCCGTTTCCTTACCCGCGCTGCTGTTCGTGTTGCTGCACGCGACGGAAGTGAGACTCAAGAAATTCGTGGCGTTGCCGGTGTAGACGGCGAGGATGTTGTTGAAGCTGGCGGTGGCGTCCACGGTGAGCGTGCCGTTCATGGGCGGCAGGTAGGAATACCAATACGATGCGCCGCCGGGGTCGCTGCAGTGGTTCGGTTCGCCGGGTTCTTTCACGGCGCCGTAGGTGCTGAAGAGTTGCGAGCCGCTGTAACCGGCCGCAGGCGCAGCCACGCCGAGGCCGCCGCCGGTGTCGGATTCATCGCGGAACTTGATCTGTGCGATGGCGCCGGGGTCGAAGGCAGTGCCGTCGCGCAAATTGGCTTGGAGTTGCGCGATGGGCGAGGTGATGGTGCGGGGGTTGTTGCTGCCGAGAAGTTTCTGGGTGACTTTCACCGTATAATTGCCGACTTGGTTGGAGTTGACGGCGCTGAACGTGAGCGTGCCATTCGTCTGGCCAATCAAGTCCGAGCCGTTCTTCTGCCATTGGTAGCGGATGTATTCGATGCCCGAGCGGTTGGTATCCACCTGCGCGTTGAGCGTCACGGAATTGTTCAATTCCACCGTCTGGTCCTGCGGTGGCACGAGGATTTCCGGCAACTTGTCCGTCGTCGGCTCCAGCGTCCAGGCCAAAGTGAAATTGCCGCGCGCTCCGTAGAAGCCGTCCACGGCGATGCTATATTCCTTCCCGTCCACGGCGTTGAAGCTGGTGGTGCTGTTCAGGAAACCACCCGTGTCGTCGTCGCCCGCCACGCGGATGAGCGAGGTGAGTGGTTGGCCGTTGGTGTAGACGCCCAGCGTCGTGTCGAATCCACTGCCGCGCGTGCTGAACGTGGCGATGCCACTCGCCGGGGCCGTCCACTTGAACCACACCGAGCGGTTGCCGGGCTTGCCGCCGTGGTTCGGCTCGCCGACTTCGCGGGTGGCATTCGTGTTGCTCGACCGGATTACGCCGCCGCCCAGCGGCGAGAGCCCTTGCCGCCCGTTGAAATCATCGCTGCCGGCGTTCACCGGAACATTCGTGACCAGCAACGGCACCGCCGCGCTGTTCAACGCGCCCTCCGCGCTCCACACCACCACGCTGTAACTCCCTGCATTCGTCGGCTGCACGCTCTGGATGGAAAACGTGTCCGTCGCCACGCTGTTCGTCCGCGTCGTCGTCGTGCCCGGGATGTCCACCCCGTTCAGCCGCCACCTGAAATTCAGCGGCGGCGTCCCGCTGGCGGTCGCGGAGAAAGTCGCCGAGCTGTTGGAGGAGACGTTGACCGGGACTGGTTGGGTGATGATGTTCAACGCCGCCCTCGCCGGGCCGCCCAGCCCGAACATCACCAGCAGCACCAGCCAGCGGGTGCAGGAAAATCGTCTGCAAAAAACAACGAAGAAGAAGTGGGCGCGCATCATCGATGACGGAGTTAGTTGATAGCAGAACCCGACCCCGAGACAAGCGAATCTTCTGTCATTGATAGGCTTGTCAGCCGCCGCCCAAATCTGCTAGACCAAGCCCAACCTCAGCCCAACTTGAACTTCGCAAAAATCAAATCCGCCGCCGGCGTCGCCCTTTTGCTTCTGTCCGCCGCTGGTCTCGTGGGGAATCTCGCCGCCGCCACGGACGCCCTCCTGCTCGCGCTCGAAGGCAAAGTCGAAGTCTCGCCGGCCGGCCAATCCACTTGGACCCCCGGCGCCACCAACCAGACCCTCCGCGTCGGCGACCGTCTCCGCACCGGCCTCCGTAGCCGCGCCACCGTCCGCCTCGCCAACCTCACCACGCTCCGCGTCAACGAACTCACCACGCTCCAGATCCAGCCGCCGTCCGCGCCCGGCAAGCAGGCCGGCCTCGACCTGAAAAACGGCGCGACCTATTTCTTCAGCCGCGAGCGCGGCAACGAAACCGAGTTCCGCACCCCGCTCGCCTCCGGCGCCATCCGCGGCACCGAATTCAACCTCGCCGTCGCTGACGACGGCCGTAGCGAAGTCACGTTGATTGACGGCGCGGTCACGCTCGCCAACAACCTCGGCGCGGTGGACCTCGCTTCCGGCGAGCAAGGCGTCGTCGAGAACGGCAAAGTGCCGACCAAGACCGCCGTCATCGAAACCATCAACATCATCCAATGGGCGCTCTACTACCCCGCCGTCGTGGACATGGATGAACTGATTTTTTCCGGCGCCGAAAAATCTCAACTCGCCGAATCGCTCGCCGCCTATCGCGCTGGCGACCTGTTGGCCGCGTTGGCGAATTATCCCGAGGGCCTGGCGTTGACTTCCGATGCCGGAAAAATCTACCGCGCGGCGCTCGCCCTCGCCGTCGGCCAACTCGGCGCCGCGCAAGCCTTGCCGCCTTCGCCGCCAGCCGATGCCCTCCGCGAACTCATCGCGGCCGTGAAGAACCAGCCCGCCGTCCTCGCGCCGCCGGAAACCGCTTCACAATGCCTCGCCAAATCCTACTGGCTGCAATCCCAATCCAAGCTCACTGAAGCCCTCGCCGCCGCGCGCGCTGCCGCCGCCAAGTCGCCGAACTTCGGCTTCGCCCATGCCCGCGTCGCCGAACTGGAATTCAGCTTCGGCCACACCGCCGCCGCGCTCGCCGCGCTGGAAAAGTCCCTGCAACTCTCCCCGCACAACGCCCAAGCCGTCGCGCTCAAAGGCTTCCTCCTCGCCGCGCAGAACAAAATTCCCGCCGCACTCGCGCAGTTCGACTCTGCCGTCGCCCTCGACCCCGCGCTCGGCAACGCCTGGCTCGGACGCGGCCTTTGCCGCATCAAGCGCGGCGATGCTACCGGCGGCGTGGCCGATTTGCAGGTCGCCGCCACGCTCGAGCCGAATCGCTCCGTGCTGCGCAGTTATCTCGGCAAAGCTTTCGCCAATTCCGGCGACATCACGCGCGCCGCCGCCGAGCTTGCCCTCGCGCAGAAATTCGATCCCAACGACCCGACGTCGTGGCTCTACTCCGCGCTCCTCGCGCAGCAGGAAAACCGAATCAACGACGCCGTCGCCGACCTCGAAAAATCGCAGGAGTTGAACGACAACCGGAAAGTCTTCCGCTCGCGCCTGCTGCTCGACCAGGACCGCGCCGTCCGCAGCGCGAACCTCGCCGGCGTTTATCGCGATGCCGGCATGACCGACTTGAGCGTGCGCGAAGCCGCCCGCGCCGTGAGCGCGGACTACGGCAATTTCTCCGCGCACCAGTTCCTCGCGAACAGCTACGACGCGCTGCGCGACCCGAAGCAGATCAATCTGCGTTACGAGACGCCGTGGTTGAGCGAGCTGCTGCTGGCGAACCTGCTCGCGCCCGTCGGCGCGGGGAATCTCTCGGCGCACGTTTCGCAGCAGGAATATTCCAAGCTCTTCGAACGCGATCGGCTCGGCGTGAGTTCCGTCACCGAATATCGCAGCCGCGGCTCGTGGTCGGAACAAGCCTCCGTCTTCGGCACCGCGCGCAACACCAGCTTCGCCGTGGATGTGGAGCATTATTCCGACCCCGGCACGCGCCCGAACAACGACGTGCGCCAATTCAATCTCACCGTGAAGCTCAAGCAGCAACTCACGCCCGAGGACAGCGTGTTCGTGCAGGCGCAGCTCTACGACGCCGAGTCCGGCGACGTGCAGGAATATTACTCCGCCGCCAGCGCCAGCCCCACCTTGCGCGTCACGGAAAAGCAGCGGCCCAATCTCTACGTCGGCTGGCATCACGAATGGAATCCCGGTTCGCACACGCTGCTGCTGCTGTCGCGGCTGGACGACACGCTCACTTTCTCCGACCCAAACGCACGGATAAATTTCTACCGCTACGGCACGTTCACCCGCACGCCGCGTTCGTTCGTCGCGCAGAATTTCGCCGTGACCAACCGCCGCGACTTCGCCGCCTACACCGCCGAGTTGCAGCAAATCCAGACGTGGCGCGACCACACGTTCATCGCCGGCGCGCGCTATCAGCACGGCGATGTGGATATGACCGCGCAGGTGGACAATCCCTTCAACTTCCCCACGCTCGTCAGCGCGCAGGACATCAGCGCGCGGCTGCAACGCGCCAGCGGCTACCTCTACGACCAGTGGCAAATCCTCGACCCGCTCCTGCTCGTCGGCGGCGTCACCTACGACTGGCTCGAATACCCGCGCAACGTGGACCTCGCGCCGATTGACCCCACGCTCACCTCGCGCTCGCAGGTCTCGCCGAAGCTCGGCTTCATCTGGACGCCGCTGCCGACGACGCATCTGCGCGGCGCGTGGACGCGGTCGCTGGGCGGCGTGTTCTTCGACAACAGCGTGCGCATCGAGCCGGTGCAAGTCGCCGGATTCAACCAAGCCTTCCGCAGCCTCGCGCCCGAAGCCGTGGCCGGTCTCGTGCCGGGAACGAGTTTCGAGACTTGGTCGCTCGCGCTGGATCACGAGTTCAAAGCCACGCGCACCTACGTCGGCATCGGCGTGGATTTGCTCACGTCCGACGCCATGCGCACCGTGGGCATCGTGACGAACGCCTTCTTCCCCGTGGCGGATTCGCCGTCCGGCACGCGGCAGTCGCTGGATTTCCGCGAACGCACGCTCGCCGTCACGCTCAACCAGCTCGTCGGGCGCGACTGGTCGTTCGGTGCGCGCTACGCCATCAGCGCCGCGGAACTGCGCGGTCGGTTCGTGGACGTGCCGTCCACCGTGGCGTTCATCAGCAGCGCGAACCAAAATTCCGAGGCCGTGCTTCAACAGCTCACGCTCGGGGCGAATTACAATCATCCGCGCGGCTTCTTCGCCCGCGCCGAATCCGTCTGGACGCACCAATCGAACCGCGCCGGCGACGCCGCGCTGGCGGACGCGGACTTCTGGCAGTTTAACCTGTATGCCGGCTGGCGGTTCTGGCAGCGCCGCGCGGAACTGCAGCTCGGCCTGCTGAACGTGGGCGACCAGGATTACCAGTTGAACCCGGTGAACCTCACCTACGCCCAGCCGCGCGGCCGCGAGTTCATGGCGCGGTTCAAATTCAATTTCTGACGCGATGGGCCAAGGCGCGCAAAATCCCCTGTGGCGCGGCGGTGGCATCGGCGCGGTGCTCGCGGTCGGCGTTGGGTTGGCTTTTTTGTTGTTCAAGTTCGGCCTCGGCCTCGTGCATTTGAGCTACGACCTGCCGTTCGCCCTCAAACCCATCGTCCAGCCGCAGGACGTGGTGATGGTCTATCTCGACGACGATTCGCACAAGGAACTGAACCAGCCTTACAACGCGCCGTGGGATCGCGCGCTGCACGCCCAGCTCATTGACCGCCTCACCGCTGAGGGAGCGCGTGCCGTGCTGTTCGACATCGTCTTCAGCGACGCCGGCCCGAGCGCCGCAGCTGATGCCGATCTGGCCCGCGCCATCAAGACCAGCGGCAAGGTCGTGCTGGCGGTGGATTGCGTGCCGGCGGCGTATGGCGTGGACGGCGCGCTGGCGAAACAATTCACGCCGCCGCAGCCGCTGTTCAGCGACGTCGCTGCCGATTTGGGTTCGGCGGAAGTGAATCCCGATGACGACCTCGTGATGCGGCAGCACATCCCCAGTTCGCCCGACGACCCCGTCGCCGGCGAAAGCTGGGTGATGGCCCGGCTCGTCGGCGCGGAAGTGACGAAGAACCCGGCGAACAGCGACCGCGAACGCTGGCGGAATTTCTACGGTCCGGCGGCAACCCTGCCGAACGTGAGCTTCTACCGGGCGGTGTTGACGAATCACCCCGCCGCGCTCCCGCCCGGTTATTTCAGCAACAAGGTCGTGTTCGTCGGCGCGCGGCTGCTCACCAAATTCGGCGGGCAGCGCAAGGATGAATTTCCCACACCGCACTCGCGCTGGACGAAGCAGGTGAGCTTCATGCCCGGCGCGGAGATCCACGCGATGCAGTTCCTGAATCTCACGCGCGGCGATTGGTTGCACCGGCTGCCGAAATGGGCGGAGCTCGCCGCGCTCGTCCTCGCGGGCGCGTTGGCCGGGTTTGGCTTGGTGCGATTCCGGCCTATCATGGCCACGGGCATCGCCGTGCTCGCGGCGCTGGCAGTGAGCGTGTTGGCTTACGTTTCGTTCGCGCACTGGCTCGTGTGGTTTCCGTGGCTGCTCGTGCTGGTGCAAATCTTCGCCGCGCTGGCGTGGGCGGTGGTGTTCAACTCCGTCCAGCTCTACGTCCAAAACAAGCTCTTCGAGAAATCGCTCGAAATGTATCTCTCGCCGAAGCTCGTGAAAAAATTTGCCGCGAACAAGGACTTGCTCCAGCCCGGCGCGAAAAAGGAGACGCTCACCATCCTGTTCAGCGACATCGCCGGGTTCACCACCATTTCGGAGGGCATGGATTCAGACGAGCTGGCCAAGCACATGAACAGTTATTTCCAAAGCGCCGTCTCCGACTGCATCCACCACACCGACGGCACGATCGTGAAATACATCGGCGACGCCATTTTCGCGTTCTGGAACGCGCCCGAGCCGCAGTCCGACCACGCCGTGCGCGCGTGCGAGGCGGCGTTGCGCTTCCGCGACCAGCCGCCGCAATTCATGAACGGCCAGCAGCTCATCACGCGTATCGGCCTGCACACGGGCGTGGCGAACGTGGGCAACTTCGGCAGCACCACGCGCGTGGATTACACCGCGCTCGGCGAGAACATCAACCTCGCCTCGCGCATGGAAGGCCTGAACAAATATCTCGGCACGGAGGTGCTCATCACCGGCGACACGCACGCGGAGATCGGCGGCAAACTGCTCACGCGCTTCCTCGGCGATTTCCGGTTGAAAGGCTTCGAGCGCACCGTGGCTGTGCACGAACTCGCCGGCAAGCTGGACCAGGCCGAAGCCTTCCGCGCCGCGCACAAGGCGTTCGCCGCCGCGCTCGCGTTGTTTCGCGAAAAGAAAATCGCCGAAGCCGAAGCCGCGTTCCGCCGCGTGCTGGAGCTTGCGCCGAGCGATGGCCCAGCGAAGTTCTACCTCAAGCACCTTGCCGAGCTACGCGACCAGCCGCTGCCAGCCGACTGGTCGGGTGAGGTGGAGTTGAAGGAGAAGTAGTCAGCGTAAAAACAGCTCCGCCGCCGCGTCGGCGAAGCGCAGGCCGCGCGGGGAAAGGCGGAAGTTTTCCGCCGTGAGTTCGCCCCAGCCTTTGGCCGTGAGTTCGCCGATCGCTGCCGCCCATCCACTGCGCAGGTCAAAGCCGGTGGTCTGCTGGAATTCCGCGAAGTTCCACCCGGCATTCATCCGCAAGCCGAACGCTGCGGTTTCACCCGCGCGCCGGAGCGGTGATAGTTCTTCGCGCGATTCGATGGCGCGCTTGCCTTTCTCCAGTTGCTCGCAGTAGAGCTGGGTGTTGCTCCAGTTCTTGGTCCGCACACCGGCGACGTAGCCGGTGGCGCTCGGCCCGAGGCCGTGGAACTGGCCGCCGCGCCAGTAATTCAGGTTGTGTTGGCAGGCGCGGGAGGGGATTGCGGAGGGCGGAGGGCGGAATGCGGAATTATCGCGGGCATAGTTTGCAATCTCGTATTGATGGAAGCCGGCGGCAGTGGAAGTGGCGAGCAGTTCGTCATACATCGCGCAGGCGAGTTCCTCGTCCACGGCGAATTCGCCGGCCTGGAGCTGATGGAAGAGCGGGGTGTCGTCCTCGTAGATGACTTCGTAGCTGGAAAGATGTTCGCTCTGCATGGAGATGGCTTCGCGGAGCGTCGCGCGCCAGATGTCCATGGTCTGCGTGGGGATGGCGAACATGAGGTCGAGGTTGAGGTTGTCGAAGCCCGCGGCGCGGAGGGTGTCGTAGGACTTAAAAACCATCTCGCGGCTGTGGACGCGCCCGAGGCGGTCGAGTAGGTTTTCATCGAGCGACTGCACGCCCATGGAGACACGATTGACGCCGTAGTCGCGGAGGAGTTTGCACTTGTCGGCGGAGACGGTGGCGGGGTTGGACTCGATGGTGAATTCTTCCGCGCCAAGGAGGTTGAGGCGTTCCATCGCCTGCAAGATGGTTTTCCACTGCGCGAGGTTCAGCAGCGAGGGCGTGCCGCCGCCGAAGAAAATCGTCCTGGGCTTAAGTTCCGGCGCGACGATCTCCAGCTCGCGCCCGAGGGCGGCGACGTAGCGGTTGACGAGGTCGCCCTGCGCGGCTTCGGAGAAGAAGGCGCAGTATTCGCACTTGGCGGCGCAGAACGGGACGTGGATGTAGAGGCTCGTGACGGGCGGCCGGGTTTCGGTCATGCCGCATTAGAAACCAAAAAGCCCCCGCCGGAAAGAGCGGAGGCTTTTTCGTTGGGGCTGGTCGGGGGCTCAGGTGGAGGAGCCGCGCTGGACGTTTTCGGCTTTCGGCCCTTTCTCGCTGGCGACGACCTCAAAGCTGACGGGCTCGCCTTCGTTCAAAGTCTTGAAGCCGGCGCCTTGGATCGCGGTGTGATGCACGAAGACATCCTGTCCGGTGTCCTGCAGGATGAAGCCGAATCCCTTTTTGTTATCGAACCATTTTATCTTACCACTGGCCATAGGTGCTCCTGGGTTGCTTGAGGCTGCGGCTGAAAACGCAAACAGACACCGCTGACCGTTCAGCCGGTGTCTGGATTCGATTCAAGTGAACCACATACCCTCAATTTGTTTCGGTGGCGACTATGAAACTTTCCCCGCAAACGTCAAGCGTTTGTTGGGCGGTGGTCGCATCACTGGTAATGGGGTGGTTTGGGGTTGTTGGACTTGATGCGGTCCAACTCCTGCGTCTCCAACAACGTGGATTGCTTCTGTACTTCCTTCTTGAGCCGGTCCACGAGCCTGCCCTGTTCGATGATGACGGCGTTCAACTGCTCCACCTGATGCTCCAAGTGCGCAACGTTCGCTTCAAGGCGCTCGAGCCGTTGCGCCGTTTCGTCGCTCATAACGGAGCTTTTTCTTTGTGCCACGGCGTGCTCTGTTCGTAGGCGTGGGCGAGCTTGAGGACGGTTTCTTCGCCGAAAGGTTTTCCGAGCAACTGCAGGCCGATGGGCAGCTTGGGATTTTTGGTGAAACCGCACGGCAGGCTCAAGCCGGGGATGCCCGCGAGGTTGCAGGAGATGGTGAAGATGTCGGAGAGATACATCTGCAAAGGGTCGTCGCTCTTCTCGCCGATCTTGAACGCGGCGGTCGGCGTCGTGGGGGTGATGATGGCGTCCACTTTTTCGTAGGCCTTAAGAAAATCGTTGCGGATGAGGGTGCGGACTTTTTGGGCGCGCAGATAATACGCGTCGTAATAACCGCTGCTCAAAACGTAAGTGCCGAGAATGATGCGGCGCTTCACTTCCGGCCCGAAGCCGGCGCCGCGCGTCCGGGCGTAAAGCTCGATGGGGTCCGCGCCGTCCACGCGGGCGCCGTAGCGGATGCCATCGAAGCGCGCGAGGTTCGCCGAGCACTCGGCGGTGGCGATGATGTAATAGACCGCGACAGCGTGCTCGGTGTGCGGCAGGGAAATCTCCACGATCTCCGCGCCGAGCTTTTCGAGCTGCTTCACGGCGGCGTCCACGGCGGCTTTCACTTCGGGGTCGAGGCCGCCAACCATGTATTCCTTGGGCAGCCCAAGCTTGAGACCTTTGATATTTCCGTCCAAAGCCTTCGTGTAGTCCGGCACGGGCTGCGGCACGCTGGTGGAATCGCGCGGGTCAACGCCGCTCATCACGCCGAGCATCGTGGCGGCATCGCGCACGTCTTTGGTGAACGGCCCGATCTGATCCAGCGAACTCGCGAACGCGACGAGGCCGTAGCGGGAGATGCGGCCGTAAGTCGGCTTGAGACCAACGCAGCCGCAGAGTGCGGCGGGCTGCCGGATTGAGCCGCCGGTGTCCGTGCCCAGCGTGGCGATGGCTTCATCCGCCGCCACCGCCGCCGCCGAGCCGCCGGAAGAGCCGCCGGGAATGCGCGCCAAGTCCCAGGGATTCTTGGTGACGCCAAACGCAGAGTTTTCCGTGGAACTACCCATCGCGAACTCATCCATGTTCAGCCGACCGAAGACAATCGCACCGGCAGCCTTGAGTTTCTCGATCGCGGTGGCGTCGTAGGGCGAGATGAAGTTGCCGAGAATCTTGGAGGCGCAGTTGAGCGGTTGGTTTTTGACCGCGAGCACGTCTTTGATGGCGATAGGCACGCCGAGCAAAGGCTTCTTCTCGCCAGCGGCAAGGGCTTTATCCGCTGCGTCCGCCTGCACCAGCGCATCGGCGGCATCGTGGCTCAAGAAGGCGTGGACGCGGCCATCGACGGCAGCGATGCGGTCGAGGCAGGCTTGCGTGGCTTCGCGGGCAGAAACTTCGCGGGCGGCGAGCTTGGCGGCGAGTTGGGAAATCGTGAGTTGGTTGAGCATGGCAGGTTACTCGACGATTTTGGGAACAACAAACAGCCCGCCAGCTTTCTTGGGAGCGTTGCGCAACGCGGCTTCATGCGGCAGCGAGGTGCGGACTTCATCGGCGCGGGTGACGTTGACCATCGGCACGGCCTGCGCGGTCGGCTCGACGCCGGTGACGTCCACCTGCTTGAGCTTCTCGACGTAGCCGATGATGTGGCCGAGTTGCGCGCCGAGCTTCTTTTCCTCGTCGGGCGTGAGCGCGAGCCGCGCCAGGTGAGCCGTGTATTTGACATCAAAATCTGCAGCCATAAGGGGCAGTTTCAGGTTTGGGGATGCGCGTTTCAAGTTCCAAGTTTTGCGAGGTGGGCTGGTGCGCGCGAATTAGCTCTCATTTCACCCGCCACTCGGTTAAGCTGCTTTGACGGGACAAACACATGACACCAAAACTTTTTTCCGAACTCGGCCTGTCCGAGGAACTGCTCAAAGCCATCGACAAACTCGGCTTCGAGCAGGCCGCGCCCATCCAAGCGGCCGCCATCCCTGTACTGCTTTCCGGCAAGGACGTCGTCGGCCAATCGCAGACCGGCTCGGGCAAGACCGCCGCGTTCGCCATTCCCGCCATCGAGAAGACCGACCCTGCGCTCCGCGCCGTGCAGGTGCTCATCCTTTGCCCCACGCGCGAACTCGCCATCCAGGTCTCCGAGGAGGTGCACAAGCTCGCCGCCTTCAAGCGCGGCATCCACGCGCTCCCCATCTACGGCGGTCAGTCCTACGAACGCCAGTTCCTCGGCCTCAAGCACGGCGCGCAGATCGTCATCGGCACACCCGGGCGCGTCATGGACCACATGCAGCGCGGCACGCTGCGGCTGGATTCCGTGAAGACCGTCATCCTCGATGAAGCCGATGTGATGCTCAACATGGGCTTCCGCGACGACATCGAATTCATCCTCCAAGCCGTGCCGAAAGAGCGGCAAACTGTTTTCTTCTCCGCCACCATGCCGCGGCCCATCCGCGAATTGATCGAAAAATATTCCCGCGAACCGCAGAACGTGAAGATCGAGCAGAAGGCGCTCACCGTTCCCACCATTGACCAGTGCTACTACGAAGTGGATCGCCGCTACAAGATCGAGCTGCTCACGCGGCTCATCGACATCCACGACCTCAAGCTCGGCATCATTTTCTGCAACACCAAGCGCATGGTGGACGACCTCGTGGACCATCTGAACGCCCAAGGCTATTCCGCCGACCGGCTTCACGGTGACATGAGCCAGATGATGCGCGACCGCGTGATGAACAAGTTCCGCAAGTCCGGCCTCGAATTCCTGGTCGCCACCGACGTCGCCGCGCGCGGCATCGACGTGGACGACGTGGAAGTCGTCTTCAACTACGACCTGCCCTACGACGCCGAAGATTATGTCCATCGCATCGGCCGCACCGGGCGCGCCGGGCGCAGTGGTCGCGCCATCTCGTTCGTCGCCGGCCGTGAATTGTTTCAGATCCGCAACATCGAGCGCTACACGAACATGAAGATCCAGCGCGCGCGCATTCCCACCGCTGGCGAAGCCGAGGAGGTCCGCGCCGCCGTGTTCCTCGACAAGCTCC
>JAFMIX010000181.1 GCA_017853785.1 Verrucomicrobiales bacterium | reverse complement strand
ATAGACAATCTTGACCTGTAGTTCCTTGGTCGCTTGGTTGATGATGGCCATAAATTATTTCGTTCAGGGTTTGGCTTTGCGGTCGAGTTCCGCCGCGAGCTGCGCGAGTTGCGCCAACGGCAACGCACCGGTGGCCGGCCCGAACGCCGCGAAGAACACCGTGCCGACCTTGTACACGCGCCATGCGGTTTCGCCCACGGTGAACGCGAGCTCCTTCAGGTCGCCCATGTGATATTCCTTCGCGGTCTGGCTGAGGCGGGCGTAAAGCTGCGGCGTGAAAGCCGCGAGCGAATCCCCGTTCAAATTCGGCGGCAGTTGCGCCGCCACCAGCAGGCCGTCCGCCAGCATGATGATTGCGCCAGTGACGCCTTCCAGGCTGGTGGCCTTGGCGACGATGTCGTTCGGCGTGGCGAAGCGCTTCAAGAATTCCGTGCCCGGGCGCGGCGCGGCCGCCGAGCGCGTCTTGCCGGTGATTTCCGTGTCGGCGAAAACGATCGGCGTCGGCTTGCCTGCCGCCGGCTCTGCGGGTGGCGTGACCGCCGGGGCGGCCGGAGTGACTGGCGCGGTCGGCTTCGGCCGTCCCGCAGCGGAAAACAGGTCCGGGATGCTCGCATCCACGGCCGCAGGTCGCGCTGGACGCGCCGCAGCCATCCCGGCGAGAAACAACGGTGCGATCAGCTTCAACGGCAATTCCAACAGCTCCGCGTCGTGCACGGAGACCGTTGCTGCAGCCGGAGTATTGGTCCAGAACCGGAGTTGCCGCCATGTAAATACCGCCCGACCTTTCTTCAGCGCCTCCTCCACCAACGATTTTGGCAGCTCCACTTTCGCCGCCGTGAGATTCAACAGCCCGATTTCCGTGCGGATCGAAGCGGGCCAGGCTTCGGCCAATTCCCGCAGCGTGACCGTCAAGACCGTCCCGGCCGCCGCCGGGCGCGGGGTCGCCGGCTCGGCTGACGCCACAGTCGCGGCCGGTCTTGGGTTCAAATATGCTGGCGCAGAGATGGCCGGCATCACCACCGGAGCCGGCTCCGGCGGCGGCGTCACGACGGGAGCGGAGTTAGGCTCCGCAAAGTCCGGCGACACCACCGAGTCGTCAGTTTTTCGCGCCAGCGGAACGGTGGGCGTCGCCTCCGGCTTGTAGAAATTCAGCCCCTGTCCTTTGCCGGAGAACGGGCTGGTGATCTCGTTGGGGACTTTCACTGTGGATTTCGCCCGGCGCGGCAGCAGCGCGGGGTCGAGCCGCGAGAGAATTTCCGGCAGCGGCAATTCCACCACCGCCGCATCGCGGTCGGACGGCGACAAAAAACAGTCCGCCCCGAGCGCGCGCAATTCGCCAAAAGTGATCGTCACCGCACCACGGCCCAATTGAGGCAGGATGACGCCCAGCGGAATCGCCACCTGCGCCTGTCCGTTAATCGGCAATTTCACGCGACCCTGCAAATCGCTGGGCAGCTTCCCGAAGATGGCCGCGAGCGGTAGCATCACCACATCCACCACCGGGGCTACCGGCCGCTCGGAAGTCGCCCGAGCGGCGGGGGCGGTCGGCACGGAAGTTTTTGGCGGCGGCGCGACAGAAGTCGCGCGAGATTGCTCGTCCGATTTGCCCAGCCAGTTTTTTAAAAATCCAAACATTTTGTCGGCCTGAACCGCCTTTGTGGCAGATTGCGGCGACTTAAAAAAGCCAGAACCATGCCACTGCCAGTATTTTAACAGAGCGACCCCAACCTGCAGGTGTTTTTGACCCGCTTTGTCCCACCCGTGGACTCAAAGTTGTCCACATTTTAAAAAAATATCGTCCCCGGCCCGCAGCGGAACGCCACTTGCTGATTGAAATGCGTGAATTGATGGCTCAGCCTGTTCGCCCGGCACAACCGAACACAAGACAACCTATGCCTGCAAATCAGAAAATATTACTGGTGGATGATGACCAGGACCTGCTGGATCTCTACCAGCAGATTCTCGCCCGGATGCCCAGCCGCCCGGAAATCCTGACCGCCCGCAACGGCGCCCGCGCCGGCGCCATGCTCGAATCCGAACCCTTCGCCCTGCTCATTTGCGACCTGCGGATGCCCAAGATGGACGGACTGCAACTGCTCGCCATCGTCCGCCGCAAATATCCCCAGATCCGCACCGTCGTCCTCACTTCCGTCTTGGACGAGGAATTTCGTTCCCGCGCCTACGCCATCGGCGTGGACCTTTTTTGGATCAAGCCCGGCACCGATGCCGAAGTCCAATCCTTCATCGATTGCCTTGAATCCCTGCTCACCCGCGAAGCCCAGGCCGGTTTCCGCGGCCTCCAGAACAAAAGCCTCATGGACCTGCTCCAACTGGAATGTCTCTCCCAAAACTCTCTCGTCCTCCGCATCACCAACGGCCCGCTTACCGGCAACATTTGGATCCAGAGCGGCGACATCATCGACGCCGCCGCTGATGAACTGACGGGCGAACCCGCCTTCAAAGCCATTCTCACCTGGAAGAACGGCACCTTTGAATCGCTCCCCGCCGAATCGGATCGCCCCCGCGCCATCCAGAAAAATTACAACGCCCTGCTGCTGGAAACGATGCAGGCCATCGATGAATCCCGCGAGGCCTCGCCGCCCGCCGCGAACGGTGCCGCCCGCCCGCCCGCCGCCGGCGAACCGGCGCTCACCTGGCTTTCCCGCTTGGACGGCGCCGAATTCGCACTCATCGCCGATGCCGACCCGCAGGGCCGCGCCGAGACGCACGGCCTCGAAAACTCCGCCGCCGCCATCCGTTGGGCGCGCCAGACCCGGCAACGCTTTGAGCGCATCGCCGAACGCCTGCACGCCGGCCCGCTCCAGCAGATCGAATGTCTCGGTCCGCAACGCAGCGTCAGCCTCGCCCCGCACGCCGCCGCCATCCTTTGCCTCGGCTGGCGGCCCGACCTCTCTGCCGCCGAAATCCACGACCGCACCCGAAAGGCTTTCACTTTATGGGCTTCCTGAATTTCAGATCCAAGTCCGCCGCCGAATTGATGCGCCTGCCGACGGGCTGTTTCACCGTGGACCCCGCCGGCAAAGTCGTCGCCTCCACCCTGCCGCAAAGTTTTCCCCTGCCGCTCCTGCAGGAGATCTCCGCCCAGGTGCTCGCCACCTTCCGCGACGCCCAGGCCGCGCAATTACCGCTCACCGAGATCGTCGTCCGCTTCGCTTCCCTGCGGATCACCGCCCGGGATATGCTCGGCGGCGCCATCGTGTTCGTCTCGCCCAAAAACCCTCAGACGATTGCCCCGCACCTCAACTGACTCCGGCTTATGCGCGATAAACAAATCGACCGCCTCATCCAACAACTCGAGACCTACCTCGAGTGCTGGAAACAATTCAACCGCTCGGTCAACCTCAGCCGTGACAAGAAAATCGTCCCCGAGGACGAACAGCAATTCCTCGAAGTCAAAAGCATCATCGTCCAGGAACTCGAACTCATCCTCGCCGTCGTGGCCCAAGGCACCCCCACCCGCGAAGACACCCACGCGCTCATCGCCTCCGCGCCTTCGCTCCGTCACGTCAGTGAGATGAGCGATCCCGCCCGCTGCAATTTGGAGAACCAGTGGCATAAAATTTACATCGGCTGGCACTCCGTCGTCGGGCAGCTCAAAGTCCGCCAGCGCGAACTCGCCACCCAATCTCCCTTCGCCGCTCTCTTCCGTAAAAAGAGCTAGCGCCGGCAGCTGCCCCGCAACCAGGTTTGAGAACACGCGGAATATCGCCACGCATGCGGACTGCACACACCACCGGCAACTTGGCGCTTATCATATCTTCATATCAGGATACATTGATTTTATTATTGAACCCTTCATTTTGAGCCGTTAGTCTGCTCCGGTCTTAGACAAAACCGCGTGAGCACTATACTAAATCGAGCATTGGAACTGGAGCGCCTCCTGCGCGAACGCATCGTCATCATCGACGGCGCGATGGGCACGATGATCCAGCGTTACAAGCTGGCTGAAGCCGATTACCGCGGCGCGCGCTTCGCCGATTGGGCCAAGGACCTCAAAGGCCTCAACGACCTCCTCAACGTCACCAAACCCGCCGTCGTCGAGAAAATCCATCGCCAATACCTCGAAGCCGGCGCGGACATCATCGAGACCAACACCTTCAACGCCCAGTCCATTTCCCTTGCCGACTACGGCATGGAGTCCCTCGCCTACGAACTGGCGAAGGCCGGCGCGGAGTGCGCCCGCCGCGCTGCCGATTCCGTCGAGCAAGCCCAGCCCGGCCGCATCTGCTTCGTCGCTGGTGCGATTGGCCCGACGACCAAAACCTCCTCCATCTCCACCGACGTCAACAACCCCGGCGCGCGCGGCTGCACCTACGACGAACTAGTCGCGTCCTACAGCGAGCAGATCAACGGCATGCTCGACGGTGGTGCGGACTTGCTGCTCGTCGAAACCATCTTCGACACGCTCAACGCCCGCGCGGCGTTCTTCGCCATCCAGAAAATCTACGGCGAACGCGGCATCGTTCCCCTGCCCTGCGGCGCGAAAGTTGACCCCAGCAAGAAGACCGTGCCGATTCTCGCGTCTGTCACGTTCATCCAAGCCGGCAGCAACCGCGGCGTTACCGGCCAGACCGTCGAAGCGTTTTGGAATTCCGTCGCGCACGTTCCGCTGTTGAGCGTCGGCATGAACTGCGCGCTCGGCCCGAAAGAATTACGCCCGCTCATCGAGGAACTTTCCGCCGCCGCACCGGTCTACGTCAGCGCGTATCCGAACGCCGGCTTGCCGAATCCGCTCCTGCCTACCGGCTTTCCCGAAACGCCCGAATCCCTCGCGCCGCAACTCCGCGAGTGGGCGCAAAACGGCTGGCTCAACATCGTCGGCGGCTGCTGCGGCACGACGCCGCCCCACATCAAGGCTATCGCCGA
>JAFMIX010000180.1 GCA_017853785.1 Verrucomicrobiales bacterium | reverse complement strand
CGTGGAAACCCCAATAAAAAAGTGGTCGGAGCGACAGGATTCGAATCGGAAACGACCGCGTTTCGATTTTCGCAACTAGCGCATAATCGCCCCGTATTTATTCACTATTCTCGACGTTTGGTCGAGGCGACTTGCGAACGGTTTATCCGCAGTTACGAACGATTCACTGTCAGGGCGTGTCAGGGACTTTGCCCAGCCAACGCCCATCGCTCTACCACTTCTAAAAGGCTGCCTGAAGCATCCAGCGTTTGCGAGATCAAAAGAGAAGCCAACCGCAACGAGTTCGTCGCCGCCCTGGCCGACGAGGTCTTCATCGCCCACGCCACACCCGGCGGACATCTGGAAACCCTCGCTCACCGCCTGGGCATCGCGCTCGCCGAATCAGCCGGGCCGGACGCCCCGCTCCCACCGTTTGCCCGCTTTGCCCGCTAGCGCTCCGCGGTTAAGTCCGTCAATTCGAAAGATTAGTTTGAACATTCGTCGCCCTGCCACTATCTATATGCGCGTGCGGCGGTTCAAAAACATCGTGTTCACCCTGGCAGCCTTGATCTGGCTGCCCGTCTCCGCGCATTGCCAGCTTGAATCCGTCCCTGGCTTGGAATTTCTCCGTTGTTCGGTTGAAACCGCTGACGCGCACAGCCCGGCCAACGATTGCAGCGGTTGCTGCGCGGTCGAGAAGTCGCAATACCGGGCCGAGCAAGTTCGCCTGACGATCCCAGCGCCCGATCTGCTCCCGCTTTCCTTCACGCCCACCCTGCCAGCACTCACCAGCCTGCCCGCTGAATCCGGCGTCGGCATCCTGACCGCCGCGCCGCCTGAACTTTCACCCAGCCGCCAATTTCTTTTCCGCACGGCGCTGCCGCCGCGCGCTCCCTCGCTCGCATCGTAATCTGTCCCGTCCGGGACTTTCCCTCTAGTCGCGGTGTGATTTCACGCCGTGGAGTTTTGTTTTCCCGTTTGGTTGGTCCGTTTGAATTGATTATGAAGCGAAGGATATTTTGCGGTTTGCCACTCCTCCTGTCGGTGGCGCTCGGAAGCGCGGTTGCGTTGCCAGCGAAAGGCCAGGACACCAACGTCCTGACGCTCGGCGCAGCCATCCGGCTCGCGCTCGAAGACAATCCCGAAATCCGCGTCCTGTCGGCGGACATCGCATCGGCACGCGGCGACGTGACGACGGCGAAGACATGGCAGAATCCCGAGGTGTCCGTCTCGCCGGGTTTCAAAACCATCCGCGATCCTTCGACTACGGAGTTTCACGGCGACTTCGGGCTGGAGCAAACCTTTGAGTGGCCCGGCAAACGCGCCTTGCGTCGTGCCGTGGCGGAAAAAAGCGTCACCGTGCGCCAGCTCGCACTCACAGGCTTCCGCTCGCAACTCGCCATCCAAGTGCGCCGCGCCTACTACACGTTGCTCGCGACGCGCGAAGTGATGACGTTGCGCGAGCAACGGCTGACGCTTGCCAGATCATTCGTGGACGCTGCAAGGAAGAAAGTCGAAGGCGGCTTCGCGCCGGAGTTCGAAGCGACCAAGGCGGAGGTTGAAGTCGTGGGCGCGCAAAAGTCGTTGCGCGAAGCACAGGCCCAACAGGACGCGGCGCGCGTGGCGTTGAACGCTTTGATGGGGCGCAAGCCTACCGAGCGGTTGACCGTGGCCGGCGCACTCGACAGCACGATCAAGTTGCCCGCGCAATCCACCTTGCTCGAACAAGCACTGGCGCGGAATCCAGTTGTCAAAATTCAGGAAGCCGAAGCCGAGCGCACCGGCTTGAGTCTGCATTCCATCCGCAAGTCGCGCCTGCCGGATTTCAAAGTCGGCCCGAGCGTGGAATACACCCGCGACGAGCAGACCGTCGGCTTCGGTGTGAGCTTGCCCCTGCCGTTTTGGGACAAGAAGAAGGGCGAGATCGCCACCGCGACCGCCGAGCAGGAAAAGGCGCTGGCCGAACTAGACAAGCTCAAACGCGAAATTCTGCGCGACGTGACGACGGCGGCACAGAATCTCACCGCCGCAACGGAATCAATCGCGTTCTACACGCCCGCGTTGCGCGACAAACTCAAAGCCGCGCTCGATGCCGCCGCGCAAAGCTATTCGGAAGGCCGGATGCCGCTGCTGCTTTACCTCGAATCGCAACGCACCTATTTCGACACGCAGGCCGACTACTTCGAGACGCTGCAAAAACTTTTTGAAACGCAGGCGGAACTGGAATCCGCCCTCGGCGTTCCGCTCAACCAACTTTCCCAACCCGCCAACGAAACTAAATGGAATTTCCCATGAAGACACTCACCGCTTTCCTGTTGCTCGCCGTCGCCCTTGCCGGGTGCGGCAAAAAAGACGAAGCCGCTAACGCCAAGCCGGAGTCCAAGCCCGAAGCCAAACGCGAAGAGAACATCGTCACCCTGACCAAGGCAAACTTGGAGAACGTCACGCTCAAGACCGAACCGGCCGCATTGAGCAGTCTCGGCATGACGCTCAAGGCCGCAGGCCGCGTGAGTGCCAACCTGAACAAGACCGCTAAAGTCACGCCCACACTCGAAGGCCGGTTGACCAAGCTCAACTTCGACTTGAACGATCACGTCAAAGCCGGCGATGTGGTGGCGCTCGTGGAGTCGCCAGAACTCCTGGGTAAGGCGCTTGAACTGAAAGCGGCCATTGATGGCGTCATCATCGAGCGCACCGCCACGGCGGGCGAACTCGTGGACAAGAGCAAGGCCATCTACACCATCAGCGACCCGGCGCAACTTTGGGCGATTGCCGAAGTGAAGGAGCGCGACATCGCGGCGGTCAAGCTCGGGCAGGATGCGGCGTTCACGACGCTGGCATTTCCCGCCGAAAAGTTTCACGGCAAGGTCGTGCTCATCGGCAACCAGGTGGAGGCCGGTTCACGCACCGTGGAGGTTCGCATCGCCGTGGACAACACGGACGGACGCTTGAAGCCGGGCATGTTCGCCGACGTGGAGATTGTGACCACAATCCTCGACAACGTGCTGCTCATCCCCGACAACGCGCTCGAAACCGACGGCGCGAACCAGATCGTTTTCGTAGCGCTCGACGGCAATAAGTTTGAGAAGCGCGTCGTGAGGCTGGGGTTGGAACAATCCGGGCGCGTGCAAATCCTCGACGGCGTGAAGGCCGGCGAGAACATCGTCACCACCGGCGGCTTCATCTTGAAACCCGAAATGCTCAAGGGCCAGTTGGGAGAAGAATAAGCGCCATGATCAATTCCATCCTCAATTTCTCCGTCCGCCAGCGATTGCTCGTTCTGCTGGCGACGCTGATTCTCGCCGGGTTCGGCTGGCTCTCGCTCCGGCAAATCCCGATTGATGCCTTTCCCGACGTGACCAACGTGCAGGTGCAGGTGCTTGCGAGTGCCGGCGGCATGTCGCCGCCTGACATGGAAAAGCTCGTCACGCGCCCGATTGAGATCGAGCTCGCCGGATTGCCGAAGCTCACGGAAGTGCGCTCGGTTTCCAAAATCGGCTTGAGCCTCATCACAGTGGTTTTCGAGGACGATGTGAATGATTACTTCGCGCGCCAACTTGTGTTCGAGCGGTTACAGGGCGCACGCGACAAGATTCCGGCAGGCGTCGAAGTTCAGCTTGGCCCGATCAGCACTGGCCTTGGCGAGATTTACCAATACACACTCGTCAGCAAGGACAAGAAATACGACGCGACCGAACTCCGCACCATCCAGCAATACATCGTGCGCCCGATCCTGCGCACCGTGCCTGGCGTCACGGACGTAAACTCCTTCGGCGGTCTGGTGACGCAATATCAGGTGCTCATCAAACCCGACCGGCTGACTTCCTACGGCATCACGTTGCAGCAGGTGTTCGAGTCGCTGGAAAAGAACAATGCCAACGCCAGCGGCAACTTCATCGAGCATGGCTCGGAGCAATACATCGTGCGCGGGCTGGGGCTGGTGAAGGACACCAGGGACATCGAGAACATCATCGTTGCGACGCACGAGCACGCGCCGGTTTATGTGCGTGACGTGGCGGATGTCGTCATTGGCGCGGAACTGCGCCAGGGCGCGGTGACGGCCAACGGCGAAGGCGAAGCCGTGGCGGGAATCGTCCTCATGCTCAAAGGCGCGAGCGGTCGCGACGTGGTCAATGCGGTGAAGGAAAAATTGCCCGCGATCCAGAAGGCGCTGCCGCCGGGCGTCGAACTTGTGCCGTTCTACGACCGCACCGACCTCGTGCAGAAGGCGATTCATACCGTGACCGATGCCTTGCTTGAAGGCGCAGTGCTGGTTCTCATCATCCTGATTGTGCTGCTCGCCGACTTTCGCAGCGCGATCATCGTCACGCTCGTTTTACCGCTGGCGGCGCTCTTTGCCTTCATTATGATGCGCTGGTATGGCTTCTCGGCGAATCTCATGTCACTTGGCGGTCTGGCCATCGGCATCGGCATGATGGTGGACGGTGCGGTCGTGATGGTGGAAAACATCCATCGCCATCTGACCGAGAAGCCCGACGAGGCGAAGAAACACGCTCACGCCAGTAAAACGGAAATCATTCTCTACGCTGCCAAAGAAGTTGGCCGTCCGATTGTGTTCGGCATCTTCATCATCATCGTCGTGTTCCTGCCGCTGTTCACCCTCGAAGGATTCGAGGGCAAGATGTTCAGTCCGCTGGCATTCACCATCTCGTTTGCGCTGCTTGGCTCGTTGATTCTTTCCCTGACGCTCGTGCCGATGCTCTGCACCGTTTTCTTGAAACAAGTTCCCCAAGAGCATGACCCGTTTCACATCCGCTGGTTAAAACACATCTACCTCGTGTTGCTCAAACCGTGCGTCCGCCGCCCGTGGCTGGTAGTCATTCCGGCGATACTTGCGCTGGCGGGCGCTTTCGCGCTCGTGCCGCGCATCGGCACGGAATTTTTGCCGACGTTGGACGAAGG